>JAVFAP010000377.1:0-4773 GCA_034002445.1 bacterium
GTGCTCTTCCGATCTTGGGATGATGTCAAGCAGGATCTGATCGCGGAATTGCAAGGCCTTCCTTATATCCGGGTGAATAAACCGGATGGAGTCATGCTTACCAACTCCATCCTCGAGTCACATCGTATCAACTCTCCCTATATCCTTGAAGGGGAAGACAAGTCTGTCTTTAAATTGCTGAAAGATGAACTGGCGGAATTTGAACTGGGGGCCGTGAATTTACGCCATCTCGCCGCGATTCTGATGAAATATGATCCGAACGCGCTATTGCATGGGATCTTTTTGGCCAAAAAAGAACTGGCGGGGGGGCGGCTGCGTCTGCCGCGGGTTCTTTCGGGGTTCATCGAAGCGTATGGGGTAAGACCGGCGGAAAGTGGCGGCGTGAAAAACGACCATGTCAATCCGAGTGGGAACACCAGCCAAGGTTTTGGCAACGTGCCTTTTCACCGGACCGAGTTTACCGCCGAACAAATCACCGCGCATTTCAACATGGATCTAGCTCTATTGCATTCCTACGGATTGAGCGGGAAGGCGACGCAGTTGCTCATCGCCTTGGCTCTCTTCAAAATCCACCGTTTCCTTGCCACCGGCTTGCGTCTCCGCACCGCTTGCGACATGGAACCGGTGGGTGGACTGGTGGTGACCCGGCCCAATTCTGGTTTTGCCATCCCCTCCGAAGCGGAATTATTGGTAGAATGCCAATCCCTTATCCAGCAATGCGGGGATTTATTTGCCAATCCCCCCATTACCGAAGTGGTTTGGAAAGAAGGAAAGAAGAAAGATTCCAAGAAAAACAAAGAAGCGGACGATGAAGGAGAGGAATGATGATCGGCATCTCTCTTCGCTTTCTTTCTGGCCGCTACCATGCCACGCCTTGGGGGCGCCATGTCAATGAAGGCGCTCCCGAATGGCCCCCCTCGCCCTGGCGGTTGTTGCGGTCGTTGCTCTTCACTTGGAAGGTGAAATATCCTTCCTTTGAAGAAGCGGTGCTCCAGCCGGTTTTTGCCGTGCTGGCTGCGCCGCCCTATTTTGGGCTGCCCCGAGCCACCACGGGGCATTCCCGCCACTACATGCGCTGGTTCAAAAAAGGACCCGTCGACCAAACCCTGGTCTTCGACGCCTTTGTCTCTCTGTGCAAGGAGGACAAGGTCATCGCCCTTTGGCCGGACCCTGTCTTGGATGAGCGGCAACGCCAATGTCTTTCTACCTTGCTGGAGCGCACCGGTTATCTGGGGCGTGCGGAATCGTGGTGCGAGGCCCGCTTGCTTGCGGATCACGAAGCCGAAGCTTGCCAGGGGCAAATCAATTGTTTCCCCATGGATGGGCATCCCAACCTCGACGAGTATGATATTGTCCGTATGCTGTGCCTGGATCCCCATACCGCCTTTGAGCCGGTGCATGTTGTGCGGGACAACAAAAAGTCCAAGCGCCCGGTCTATGATCCCCTCTGGCATCTGAGTATCGAAACCGCCCAACTGCATGAGGAACGCTGGTCTGATCCCCCAGGCTCCACCTGGGTGCGTTACCTCCGCAGAAAAGACTGTTTCCATCCCGAGCGGCAAAGGAGGACACCCTTGAAACCGCGGAAGCCGCATATTCAGATCGCGAGGTATGCCCTGGATTCATCCGTCCTGCCTTTGGCAACCCATACCCTTCCCCTCGCCGAGCAAACCCGGCTGCAATTGATGGGGATTTATGGGCGGCTCTATCCCAACGAGGACGGGAGCAAGGGCCGCTCGGCCATCTTGGCTGGCAAGGACCAGGAGGCGAATCCTCTGGAAGGCCATGGACATGCCTACTTCCTGCCGACGGATGAGGATGGCGATGGACGCTTGGACCATCTGATGGTGATTGCCCGCGATGGCTTTTCGTCCAAGGAAATCCGCGCCCTCGACCGCTTACAGAAATTGCGCAGGGACGAAGGGGAGGCGGAATTGTTTGTGGTTCTCACGGGCCTGGGTTCGTTGCGCGATTACACCCCATTCCCTTTGCAGGCAAGCCGGTCTTGGGTTTCCGCTACACCCTTTCTCGTTACCCGGCACCTGAAAAGAAAAGGGCAGAAGAAGGATCCGATCGAGATGCAGCAAAACCCCACCCTCTTTGTCCAGCAAGTGATGCGGGAAGAAATCGGGCGGTATTTGCAAAGGCATCCGGAGTATGCTTTTGTGGTGGACGATGTAAAAATTGAGGGGGTCACGGACCCGCACGGCGTCTTCTTGATCAATCCCGATATGTGGAAGCGGTCCGCCACCGGCCCCCAGTTGCGGCCCATTCAATTTAAACGATTTCGTCGTAAAAAAAATGACGATGGCGGCAAGCGCCATTCTGGCAGTTTTATTCTTACGTTTCCAGAGCCTGTCGCTGGGCCTCTTTGCTTTGGGCATTCTTCCCATTTCGGGTTAGGGCTATTTCTTCCGTACAGGGAGGGAAATCATGGCAAACCCGGAAACGAAGCCGATTGCCCCGCCGGAACTGATTCCGGCGCGGATGCTCAATGAATTCGCCTATTGCCCACGTCTCAGCTATCTCGAGTGGATCGAGCAGGAGTGGGATGATAACGTTTGGACCCTCGATGGGGAATACCAGCACCGCCGCGTGGACCGTCCCTCGGAAGGCTTGCCCGACGCGGAGACGATCGAAGGGGGTGATGAGACTACCATTCACGCCCGCTCGGTGACCCTCTCCGCGCCGGACCTTGGGCTTATCGCCCGGATGGACCTGATCGAGGCGGATGGGGGCGAGGTGATCCCGGTCGAGTACAAGCGGGGCAGCGTGCCGGATAATGAGGAACAGTCGTGGGAGCCTGAGCGGATACAACTTGCCGTTCAGGTTCTGATCCTCCGTGAGAACGGGTATTCATGTTCGCGGGGAGTCTTGTACTACGTTTCATCAAAACGGCGGGTGGATATCATTGTTAACGAATCTCTCGCCCTGCGGACCTTGGAACTGGCAGATCAACTGCGCCAGGTCGCTGCCTCGGGGCAGCGGCCGGCGCCCTTGGTCGACAGCCCGAAATGTGCCGGGTGCTCGCTGGTCGGCATTTGCCTGCCGGACGAAACCCTCTTCATGACGATCCATGAGGGGGGCGAGGCAGAAGAAGACGCCATTCGCCGCCTGTATCCCGCGCGGGATGACACCTTGCCTCTCTATGTGCAAGAACAGGGCGCCTATGTCGGGAAATCGGGCGAGGAGATCACCGTCAAAAAGAAAGGGGAGGTGGTTGCCAAGGCGCGCTTGATGGAACTGTCGCAACTTTGCCTTTATGGATCGGTGCAAATCAGCACCCAGGCAGTGCATGAGTTTCTGACCCGCTCCATCCCCATCCTCTATTTCTCGTATGGCGGATGGTTTCACGGCCTGTGCACGGGGCTGCCGCATAAAAACATCGAACTGCGGCGCAGCCAATACCAGGCCGCGGGCAATGGCTGCGCCTTGGTGATCGCGCGCCAATTGGTGAACAACAAGGTGCAGAATTGCCGGGTGCTTTTGCGCCGCAACGCCGATAGCGCTTCGCTGGATGAACTGCGCTGGACCGAAAAAAAAGTGATGGAAGCCGGATCGCTGGAATCTCTTCTGGGGTATGAAGGCACCGCCGCGCGCATCTATTTTCAGCAGTTTGCCTCGATGATCAAAGCGAAGGAAGCCGAATCCGGCCTGGATTCGTTTGACTTTCAGTCGCGGAACCGAAGGCCGCCCAAAGACCCTGTCAACGCCTTGCTTTCCTATGCATACTCGCTGTTGGTGAAGGACTGGACGATCACCCTGCTGACCGTGGGCCTGGATCCCTACCTTGGCTTCTATCATCAACCACGGTATGGCCGACCCGCCCTGGCGCTGGACATGATGGAACCGTTCCGCCCCCTGATCGCGGACTCAACAGTTCTGACCGCGATCAATACGGGGGTGATCCAACCCAACGACTTTGTGCGGTCGGGCGGGGCCGTGGCCCTGAAACCCGAAGCCCGCAAGCGCTTTATCTTGGCGTATGAACGGCGGATGAACACCCTCATCACCCACCCGATATTCAATTACCGGGTGAGTTATCGCCGGATTTTGGAAGTCCAGGCGCGCCTGTTGGCCCGGTATCTGATCGGGGAAATCAAGACGCCGCCGGAATTTACCACGAGGTAGACAGAAATGCGGCGATTATATATTATAACGTATGATATCAGCGACCCCAAACGCTTGCGCAAGGTGTTTCGCATCATGCTGGGATTTGGGGATCATCTCCAACTCTCGGTCTTTCGCGCGGAACTTTCCCCGAAGGAGCGGATTCAACTGGTGATGAAACTGAACCCGGTCATCCATCACAGTGAAGATCAAGTGCTTATTATACCGGTGGGCCCGGCGGGTGGGGAGTTGGAGAAAGATATCGAAGCGTTGGGTCGGTCGTATGAACCCTATGAACGCAGCGCGATTGTGGTATAATTTTAATGAGCTGGCATGCGAGAGGTTCAGTGACGAAGAAACCCTGGGATGCGCTCGCTCTTTGACAATTCAGGACTTAGAGATGAAAACAGGGGAAGATAAAAATTACAGCAACTTTAACCTGAGCGCTTCGCTCGCAAACGGTCTCGTAAATCAAGCCAAATCAAAGCCCCCGGACCGGGGCTATTTCCACTGATGAAAATCAGTGGCCCCATTGAAGCTTGGATACCCACCTACTTCTTTAGCGATATCTTTTCTATATTTCCACTGATGAAAATCAGTGGCCCCATTGAAGCTTAGCGTCATCAGAAATCTCCTTGACAAAATGCTCATACATTTCCACTG
>JAVFAP010000378.1:0-4766 GCA_034002445.1 bacterium
CCATGGAAAAATCCTTGATAACCGGATTTTCGATAATAAATCGGTAATCATCAAAATAGAACGCTCAAAACAGGCTGGGGATATAGACCAGCAGCAGAACCCCAAACAGCGCGATCAAAAAGAAACGCCTTTTCAAAAACGCCTTTAAGCCCCGCTCTTCCGGCGTAACCGCCAGGGCGGCTTTGCATCGATCAATCCATCCCATCGTATCCATTGGAGAAAACCCTTTATCGATCTGATTGGTTTAAGGGAGATAAAGAACCAAGCGGTATGGTAATTATTCCGCGGATTCAGGCGCGTTTCTTGCGCGAGTTGGCTTTCTTCTCTTCCCTTCCCTGGCCGGTCGGTTCCAGCAAAGGCTCGGACTGCCGCCGCCGTTCCAAGGACTCAAGCCGCTGGCTGAGCTGATCGACCTTGTGAGCCAAGAGGGTCAGTTCCTGGATCATGTCCTTGATATGGAAGGCGAATTCCGAGATTTTTACGCTTAACTGCAGCGTCAGCAAGATCACCGCGAAGAGGCCGCAAAACAAGATGGTAGAGGTGGTGTAACCAGCGCCGATCAAGTGGGTCAAACGAACCAGCAGAGGGTAGATCCAGATGAAACCCACCGCACACAAACTGATAAACAGCCAGATGGCGGAATACTGCTCCAGCATCTTGCGGCGACGGATGAGTTCCACCACCACAACCAGCAGCAAACAGCCGGTCAGAATGATGAAGATCTTTTGGTTGTCGGGCAGCATGTCCACATTACCCATCGCACACTTCCTTATCCCGCAAAAAGGCAATGACCAAAGAAATTGAAACCTTAATTACATACCAGATGGGCTTGCAGCCCCGGTGCAGGCCATAACGCTTGGTTTTGGGGTACATATAGACGGGGATTTCCAGAAGAGCGAAATCATTCCGCAACAGGGTCAATACCACATCGGCATCGGGGTAATCAAAGGGAAAACCCTTGCCGCACATAAAGTGCAAGACCCGGCGGTTGAAACCGATGAAGCCGCTGGTCGGATCGGTAATTTTGCGAAAACTGAGGCAGAGCAAAATAAAACGGAAGAGGTAGATGCCAATCCGGCGGATAGGCGTGCCGTGGTAGAGCGATTCCCTTGGATGAAAGGGCATTTTGGCTTTCGACATAAAGCGGGACCCAATCACCACATCCGCCGCCGAGCGGGTGAGTTTGGCTAGAATCAAGGAAACACAGCGGGGATCATGCTGCCCATCTCCATCGATCTGGATCAAATAATCATAGTGATTCGCCAACGCATATTTATAACCGGTCTGGATCGTCACTCCATACCCCATCTGGCAGGGATGGGTGAGGGTGGAAATGCCATACGAGGTCAGGCATCGCAAGGAATCGTCAGTCGACGCATCGTTAATCGCCACAACATCGGCTCCCACCTTCTTCGCTTCTTTGAGAACTTTCGGAAGGAGATCTGGTAGGTGGTCGGCCTCATTATGAACGGGAATAATAATCAGAACTTTATCCATACAGAATCTTCATAAAATAGAATACTTGATTCTACATGATTCCAGCAGGCAAAAGAAGATGGTTGGGGCAATCTTTTGTAAACAGCCCATCGGACTGGGTTTGAAGAAGGATGAATGGAAAGAGACAGCGCAAGGGAAGACCACAGGGAGCGGAGGGCATCAATCCGGCGTGTTCCCATGGCAGGATCGATAGAATAGCCAGAAGCCTTCGAACGCGCTGAATGGAGGCGGGGGATGAACCCGCCCCGCAATCCGGCAAACTGGTTATTTTTCGCGAGCCGTGTCACTGAAGTTAATGCCGCAATACAGTTTGGTCCCCACGTCGGGGTTTTGTTCGCGGATGTGGCGCCAGCGACCCGCCCGTTCATCTTCCCCCGGCTGGACGCAGGTGGTGCAGGTATAGCAGCCGATACTGGGGAAGCCTTGGGCGTGCAGGGGATGCACCAGGACATTGTGCTTGTGAATGTAGGCATCCACATCTTGCCGGGTCCAATTGGCCAAGGGGTGCAGTTTGTAGCCATCGTTGCGGGGATCTTCGGCCATGATGGGGATATGCTTGCGGGCGCCGCCCTCGGAGCGCATGAGGCCAGAGAGGACCGCGTCAAACGGCTGCACCGCTTTTAAAAAGGGGATTTCCTTGCGCAGCTTGCAGCACATCTTGTAATCAGGGTCTTTGAGATACAGCTCGCGACCGAATTCACGGAACTGCTCCTCCGGCGATTTCTCGGGGGCGTAGGTTTTCAGATTCACCCCATACTCCGCGATCATTCGGTCCCGAAGTTCCAGAGTCTCGGGGAAATGATAGCCGGTATCGATGAAGATGATCTCGACTGAACAGAGGCCCTCGGTATAGAGCATGTGGGTCAGGACCGAGGCGGTTTCCTGCATACTGGATAACATCGCCAATCCAGGCCCAAAGGTTTCGAACCCCCAGCGGATGATATCCTGGGGGGAGTATGTTTCCAGTTGGGTGTTGACCGCATCGAGATCGATTTTGACTTTCATCATAATGGTGAATCCTTGGATGATAGGAAGTATGGTTCCCATATAGATATATACCAAAAACATAGACATTAAAGTGGGGCGAACAAAAATACCTGTTCAAAAAGAGCGGTTTTCTGCCCTGAGAGAGGGGTATGGCTTGGTTCGTTCGGTTCATTCGTTCAGGAAGCGTTCCTTATCCAGGGGAAATTGTCGTTGTGTTGGGGCATCTGATCAATTTCGATGATGCGGAAGATCTCAAAAAAAATAAAAAAACCGCTCTCCAACGATGAAAGCGGTTTTTGCGGCCAGTTAATTTAAAATGGAAGAAAAGCCATCGTTTTTCTTCAAAACAAAAAAAACCAAGTATTGCTATGTGAACCCTTCACGAATGCCGCAAACATTTCAGTATTTCATTGATTATACATAAACAATTTGGACTGTAAATCGGTTGCGGCGCGATTCGGGAGATTTTTTTATCTATCACAATCACCCAAAACCAAGTCAATCGTCCCGATGATGGCGACGAGGTCGGCGATCATGTGCCCCTTGGCCATTTCAGGCAAGGCGGAGAGATTGACGAAAGAGGGGGAGCGGATACGAAGGCGTTTGGGATGGGCGGTGCCATCGCCGACCACATAGAAGCCCAGTTCGCCCTTGGGTGCTTCAATGGGCATGTAGACCTCGCCTTCGGGTGCTTTGATCCCTTCGGAAGCCAATAAAAAGTGGTGGATGAGGGCTTCCATCGATTCTTCCACTTTGGCGCGGTCCGGGAAAGAGACCTTGTTGTCATCAATTTTTATCGGGCCGGGTTTCAGTTGCGCCAGTACTTGCTGAATGATGCGCCGGGACTGGCGCATTTCTTCCATGCGGACCAGGTAGCGGTCGAATGTATCGCCGTTTTCTCCCAGGGGGATATCGAAATCGACATCTGCATAAGCCAGGTAGGGGTTGTCACGGCGTAAATCCACATCCACCCCGCTGCCGCGCAGGCAGGCGCCGGTCATGCCGTATTCGATGGCTCTTTCTGCAGAGATTACACCAATCCCTTCAGTACGGATGCGCCATATTTTGTTGTTGGTCAGCAACGCCTCGTATTCTTCAATTTTTTTGGCGAAATCATCAATGAAATCCTGCACGCGCTTGACGAAGAAATCGGGGACATCCACCGAAACACCACCGACCCGCATGTAGGAAACGGTGAAACGCGCGCCGCACACTTCTTCAAAAATATCGTAGATGGTTTCGCGTTCCCGGAAGGTGTACAGGAAGACGGACATCGCGCCGATATCCAGCGCGCTGGTGCCCAGCCACAGGAGGTGGGACGAAATGCGTGCCAGTTCGCAGAGAATCATGCGGATATGCTGGGCGCGCTGGGGACAGTCGATGCCGATCAGTTTTTCGACCGCCAGCACCAGGGCCGTGTTGTTAGACATGGGGGAAAGATAATCCAGACGATCGGTAAAGGGGATAAAGCGGTGGTAGCCCTTGGCTTCGGCGAGTTTTTCCATCCCACGGTGGAGGTAGCCGATCTCGGGGATGACATTGACCACCGTTTCGCCGTCCAGTTCCAGGACCAGGCGAAGAACGCCGTGGGTGCTGGGGTGCTGGGGCCCCATGTTAAGCACCATGTGATCGCCATGGCTTTCCTTGATATCGAGAGCCAATTTCTCGTTGGTTTGAAATTCTAATTTAAACGGCATAATCGCGCCCCGTTCCTCTTTCAAGTTCTAAACCGGAAGTGCAGGAGTTGGTATCCTACCCTGGTACATCCTTCCGTTATTCGTCGGCCAATTGCTTCTTGAGATACTCGTATGGTTCCTGGTCGTTAACGGGGAAATCCTTACGTAGGGGGTGGCCTTCCCAATCCTCGGGCATGAGGATACGGCGTGGATTCGGGTGGTTTTTGAAGAGAATCCCAAACATATCGAAACACTCGCGCTCGTGCCAGTTCGCGCCGCACCAGACCGGAGTGACGCTGTCAATCTGGGGGTTTTCCTCATCCACTGCACATTTTAAACGCAATCTTTTTTTAGACTTGGTGGAGAAGAGTTGATAAACAACATGAAAGCGGGGCTGTCCGGTGTCTTGATCGTTGAGATGATCGACAGCGGTCAAATCGGAGAGCATATCGAAGTGCAAATCGGGGTGGTTCTTCAGCGCCCGACAGACGGCCACGATCGAATCGGGTTTGATATACAGAGTCAGTTCGCCGCGAAATTCCACCGCTTTTTCCACGGTTTGGGTGTAGAGAAGGCCCAGCGCGGCTTCGATTTCCGTTGGAGCAG
>JAVFAP010000379.1:0-4729 GCA_034002445.1 bacterium
TGGACCGGTACGGGATCGCGTTTTCTTCGGTTGATCTGATGGAGAATTACCCCATGAACGCGGTCTGGCCCGCCCCGCTGGTGCGGGCGATGACAGTGTTCCCCGATCATACCTATGCGGTGATGGATGCCTTCGCTGGGCGTCATACCAATCCCCGCAAGCCAGCGCGGGATGTGGTCCATGGGCTGCCGGAGGATTTCTATTTCTGGGGATTTGATATCATCTGGGATATGGAGCCGGTGTATCCAGGCAAGGAGTGATGGAAGATTGCGCTTTGGGTTCGTCTATGATGCCAACGCATCATAGACGAACCGGGCTTATCATTTGAGGAGCGGCCCCCGATCAGGGCAGAATGGCCAGGATGTATTTCAGGCAGAAGTAGATGCCGATCAGTACAAAGAGGCTGCCGGTGATGCGGCGGGTCCACCATTCGATGATGGTTACCGTTTCGAAGAAGCGGTTCAGGGAGTGGATGCCAAAAGCCAGGACCAGCGCGGAGGCGAGCACGGGCAGGCCGGTGCCGATGCCGTAGATGAGTGGAAAGAGCACGCTGGATTGCGCCGCCGTGGCCAGGGGAATCAGGCTCCCGAAAAAGAGAGCCGCCGAGACGGGGCAGAAGGAGAGGGCGAAGAGAATGCCCAACAGCCCCGCGCTGTAGTAGTTTCCCTGCTGAGCGATTCGCTGCATCCATGCCGTCCCCCAGCCCCGGGTATCGGGCAGGGAGAGGAGTTCCAGCAGCACCATCCCGGTCATGATGAGGAGGGGCCCCAGCAATTGGTTCATGTATTTTTGGAGCCAGAAGGAGACGGCTGGGATGGAAAGCAGGCTGTGGATCAAGAGAAAGCCCAGCCCAATGTAGCACAACGCCCGGCCCGCGGTATAGATGAGGCCGGTGAGCAGTACCCGCCGGGGCGCGCCCGCGTCCCGGCTGATGAACGAGACGGCCGCGATATTGGCCGCCAGCGGGCAGGGGCTGATCGATGTCAGGATCCCCAGCCAAAGCGCGGTCAGGATACTCCCCCCCATCCCCTCCATCACAGAGCCTCCAGAAAGGCTTGGGTTTCGGTCTGGATATAGGATTTGAAGGCGGTTTCATCTCCGGTCAATGTCCAGATCTGGTCCAGGTTCTTCCATTCAGATTGAGTTCCCTCTTGGTAACGAACCAGGACCACCGATTTGGTGGAGAGGGCAAAATCCTCGATGAAATGCTGGTTTTCTGGTTCTTCCACATTGATGGGGCGCCAGGTGAGCACCCCTTCCTCGATTTCGTTGGGGAAGGCTTCGGTGAGGGCCTGTTGGGCGTAGGACTCGATCTTGCGGCAGGTTACACAGCGTGCCGTGCCATGAAAGTAGTAGGCGACGAGTCCTGTTTGGGAGACCGTGGCCGGGGCCATGGTTTCTGTGGCCTCGATGGATAGGCCGCGGTTATCCTTGAACAGCATGACCGCGACACACACGGCGACGAATAACAGTAGCGCAGTTGTCAGGATGGTTTTCTTCATTGTTTTTCATCCTTTCCTTTCAATGAGGGGTGTTAGGCCAGGAGGGCTTTCATTTCATCCATACTGGGGATTTTGCCGCTGACCTTGATGACACCATCGACTCCCAGGGCGGGGGTCATCATGACACCCGCTGCGGTGATGTGTTGGATGCTGGTGACTTTGACCAGTTCATATTCGATCCCCAACGCCTGGGCCGCTTCTTCGGCTTTTTGGGCCAGTTGTTTGCACTTGGGGCATCCGGTGCCGTAGACTTGAATGATTTTCATCGTTTGGACTCCTTTTTATTGGGGAATAAAGAATTTTTTACGGAAATAGAGGGCCACATTGACCAGCAGAATGAGGGCCGGGACTTCGACCAGGGGACCGATGACCGCCGCGAAGGCGACACCGGACTGAATGCCGAATACAGCGACGGCCACGGCGATGGCCAGTTCAAAATTATTGCTGGCGGCGGTGAAGGAGAGGGTCGCGGTTTTGGGATAGTCCGCGCCAGTCCACCGCCCCATCCAAAAGCTGATGAGAAACATGATGAGGAAATAAATCAGCAAGGGGACCGCGATGCGCAGGACATCGAAGGGGATGGCGACGATCATGGTGCCCTTGAGGCTGAACATCACCAGGATGGTGAAGAGAAGGGCAATCAGGGTGAGGGGGCTGATGCGGGGGATGAAGCGCTGCTCATACCACGTGGCGCCCTTGGCCCACAGGAGGATAATGCGGGTGAATAAGCCCGCCAGAAAGGGGACGCCCAAGTATAAGAACACGCTTTGAGCGATCTGGCCCATGCTGACATCGACCACGCTGCCTTGCAACCCAAAGAGCGGGGGCAGCAGGGTGATGAAGATGTAGGCGTAGACGCTGTAGAAGAGCACTTGGAAAATGCTGTTGAAGGCCACCAGCCCCGCGGCGTATTCGGTATCCCCCTCGGCGAGATCGTTCCATACGATCACCATGGCGATGCAGCGGGCCAAGCCGACCAGGATGAGTCCGACCATGTACTCGGGATGATTGGGGAGAAATAGAATTGCGAGAACAAACATCAGCAGTGGGCCGATGACCCAGTTTTGGATCAGGGACAAGGTCAGGATGCGGGTGTTGCGGAAGACCTCGCCCAGTTCTTCATACTTCACCTTGGCCAGGGGCGGGTACATCATGAGGATGAGGCCGATGGCGATGGGGATATTGGTGGTGCCGATCTGGAAGCGGTGGATCAGGTTTTCCACGGAAGGGAATAGATACCCGATGGCCACGCCAAGGCCCATGGCCGCAAAGATCCACAGGGTCAGATAGCGGTCTAAAAATGACAGGTGTTTGGTGTGCGTTTCACTCATTGAGGCCAACTCCATCTTTGTCTATTGAATGTGGTGTTCCTGAGACACGATTCCAAAAAAGAGCCCGCTGATGGCTGCCATGACGATGACCAATACCACAAACCAAGCGGTTTTGCGTGTGCCCATGATGCTGTGGATGACCAGCATACTCGGCAGCGAAAGTGCGGGGCCCGCTAATAGCAAGGCCAGGGCGGGGCCGTTGCCCATGCCACTGCCGAGCAGGCCTTGCAGGATGGGGATTTCGGTTAGCGTGGCGAAGTACATGAAAGCCGCGATGACCGAGGCCAGCAGATTGGCTGTTATAGAATTGCCACCCACCGCATGGGTGATCCAAGTGGATGGGATGATGCCTTCGTGGCCGGGACGGCCGAGCAGAAAGCCCGCCGCCAGGACACCGAAGAAGAGGAGAGGGAAGATTTGTTTGGCAAATTCCCAGGTGGTGGCAAACCAAGTTCCCAGTTCGCCCTTGTCCCGGCTGGTGAGGATGGATAAGCCAATCACACCGGCGAAAAAGGCGAAGGTGGGGGTTTGGGGGGTGATCAAGGCCAGGATGGCGGCGGGCAAGGCCGCGAGAGCCACCTGCCAGGCTGGCGCTTGAAACCAGGCAACCAAAACCAGGGCCAATCCGGTGGAGAGCAGGGCGGTAAGGGGCCATTTCCATTGATAGATGAAGAACCAAACGCCGTCTTGGGTCTCCGGACGGGCCCAGTTGGCGAAGAGAAGAATACCAACCATCAGCGCGAAGAAGAGGGCTGTTTGGCTAAGGGGGCGTGGGGGTTCTTCCTGGGGCATGTGCATCGCGGCGTCCACTTTTTCACGCTCTTCCTTGCGGTGGAGCCAGTGCATGCACAGGCCAATCAGAATGCTGAAGAGAACCGCGCCCAGCGCGCGGGCGAGACCCAGTTCCCACCCCAGGATGCGCGCGGTGAGGATGATGGCGAGGGCGTTGATGGCGGGCCCGGCATATAAGAAGGTGACCGCGGGGCCCAGACCGGCCCCCATGCGGTAGATGCCCGCGAAGAGAGGCAAGACGGTGCAAGAGCAGACTGCCAGGATGGTCCCCGCGACCGAGGCGACCCCGTAAGCCAGGGTGCGTGGGGCTTGGGGGCCGAGGTATCGCATGACGGAGGCCTGGCGGATGAAGACGCCGATGGCCCCGGCGATGAAAAAGGCAGGGACCAGGCAGAGAAGGACATGATCGCGGGCGTACTCGTTGAGCATGAAGAGCGCTTCCCGGACCGCGTTATCGAAACGGGGATGGCCAACGGGGAGGAAATAGGAAAGCAAAAAGACGGCAATCAAGAGCAGAAGGGGCTTGGCTTCAGATTTCCAGTTCATGTTTTATCCTTGGTGATTTTGTCAAATAGCCAATTGCATAGGCAAAAAAATGGGATTACGGGGCCTGGCGACTGGTTGGGCACGATTCTACCAAGACGGATTCCAAGCAGTCGAAAAAATGGGTGACGCAGGGGCATTTCAAGCGGTAGAAGACCTGGGCGCCGCGCTTGTCGTCGGTGACGAGGCCAGCCTGCTTGAGAACGCTGAGGTGTTTGGAAACGGTGGAGATATCGGCACCGACCATGGCAGTCAGATCACAGACACAGCGTTCTTCCATGGATAGCACATCCACCAAGAAAAGCCGGGTGGGGTGGGCCAGGGCTTTCACGATCGCGGCACGGGCGTTGTAGCGAGTTTTATCAAAATGTGTCATCGGGGGCTCCTTTGCCATCATTTGGCAGTTTAGCCAAATGATGGGGAGAAGGAAGGGGACAGAAGCAGTGGGCAGTGGATCGTTTTTGTGTAAGGGGGTTGGTGGATACCGCTCCAGCGTTCCATCCGTTACGTGGATTCCCCGCATGGCTATCCCCAGACGTTGGGGATAGGATGGATTGGGTT
>JAVFAP010000380.1:0-4694 GCA_034002445.1 bacterium
TGCGTTGTGTGAACGAACCTGGCCTTGTGGACCAAATCAAACCCAATCCCGCCTCGGTCAAAACCATCGTAGCGGATGCCGATTGGCTTGTGCGCCTCTACACCGCCCTCCACGCGCGCCTGCCCCTCCCGCCCGCGATCGATCTCTGATCAGGCACGGAAATCCACCCCGCCGCGCGGCAGGATGATCCCACCCTCTTCCACTTCCTCCCGCAGGCTGTCCGGCACAGCGCCCACCGCGACCCGTACCGCCGATACGGCAAATCCCTTTTGTTGTAAACTCTCCTTCAATTGCTGCATCAGTGGCTCCAAAAACAAGGCTACCTGGGGCTCGGTAACCAGCAAGGTCAACGACAAATGGGGGTGATCCCACTGGATCGAAATCCGCATCGGCCCTAGGTTGGTCAACTCCAAGCGCAGATCCAGTGTGCCCCCCTTCTTGTTTTTGCGTTTTTCCCGATACAGCACATCCAGGGACCGTTCGTGTTGATCCTCGCGGAACGGCAACTGAAAATAAACCACTGGCACATCCGCGTTTTGCACGGGCAGGTTGCGTAAATTTTGGAACAGAAGATGCTCATACAGCCGGTTGGCTTCATGAAAGATGGCACCAAAAAGTTCTGTAAACCGCGAGATTGCCATGTGTGCTTGTATCTGGTATAGCAGCGACAGCAGTTCCACAATGGCTCCACCCATGGAATCGCTCTCCTCCCCGTTTGCCAGTTGTGCTTCTGGTGCGGTGAGATTCTCGGAAAACCGGCGGTGCAACTCGTCCTCGAAGGCCTCTCCCCCCTCATCCCGCAGCGGCATGATTTTTTCTTCCAGCCTCTGCCGGAGTTCTTTCAGTTTGCGTTTGACCGCGCCCTCGATGGGCTCGTCATCCAATTGGCTTTCGGCTTTTTTCAAATCCTTGATCAATCGGCTGGGGCTGGGCGTGGGCAGGGATTGCTTGGAAAACAACTGAAACAAAAAAAAGACCAACTGGGGCTGGATGGGCAGTCCCCGACTGAGTAAAAACGACAAGGATAAGATTTGATCTTGGGTGAGATTGGGCAGAAGGGAAGAGAATTCTTGTAGCACGGCGGGATCGAGCGGCATCCCCGCTTGCAAAAACGCTTGGGCAATGAAGGGGGCATTCGCGCCTTGCACCCCCATCCCCGCCAGGATGCCTGCCAGCGTTCGCCCACCCTCGCTCGAACCGGGCAGGGAAGCGCCGCTCTTCGGGGGCAGCAGTTCCAGGACCAGTTTCCCGTCGATTAGCCGGGCCAGAACCTGTTGCCCCGGCTCCAGCGGTGGACCTTTTAGATCCAGGGGAAACGGCTTTCCCGCAAACACGATCACCGTCTTCCCACCGCCTGGATTGGACAGCACGGTACCGGTCTGGGGCCCGCTCTTCAATAGCGTATCCAACCCCGCAGCCAGTGCTTGCTGGGCGATCAACCGGCCCCGTTGCGAAATGAGTGGATCCAGCATCCCGGTTTCCTCAAGGCCATCTCCGCCTTACTCTTACTCCAGCGCTTTCCGCACTTTCAACGCCAAGTCCCGGAACGTGAACGGCTTTTGAATAAAATTCACTCCCTCATCCAACACGCCATGGTGCGCGATGACATTGGCGGTATACCCGGACATATAGAGCACTTTCAATTGGGGGTTCTGGGCCAGCAAGGCTTCTGCCAAGGCTCGCCCTGTCATTTCCGGCATGATCACATCGGTGAGCAATAAATGCGGGGATACCGTCTTCTCCTGCACAAGCTGCACCGCTTCCGATGGGGCGGCGGCTGTAATCACCTTGTATCCCAGGTTTTTCAACATCATTTCCCCCATCTTCCGGATGCTGGCTTCATCTTCAACCAGTAAGATGGTCTCTCCCTGGCCAAAAGGCAGGGTATGCGGGGTTGTTTCAGTCTTTACCGTGTTTTCTCCCTCGAACCGGGGGAAATAAAGCCGAAACGTGGTCCCTTGCTTCAACTCGGAATACACATGAACGAAACCATGATTCTGTTTCATGATTCCATACACGGTGGCCAGTCCCAGCCCTGTCCCTTTGTGTTTTTCCTTGGTCGTGAAGAAGGGATCGAAGATCTTTGCAAGGGTCTGCTTATCCATGCCGCAGCCGTTATCACTCACGGTCAGGCAAACATAATCGCCAGGGACGCTGTCCGGCGCGTGTTCACAGAAAATTGCATCCAGGGTGGCGTTGTTGGTTTCCAGCGTGATTTTTCCCACCCCCTCGATCGCGTCCCGGGCGTTGACGCACAAATTGGCCAGGATTTGGTCGATCTGGGACGGAGCGAAATGAATGGGCCATGATGCGTCCCCCGGCCGCCAGAGTAACTCGATTTGTTCCCCGATGAGACGCATGAGGGTTTTGAACATGGAATGCACTGTATCGTTCAGATCCAATACTTGCGGACTGATGGTTTGCTTGCGTGCGAAAGCGAGTAACTGCCGGGTGATTTCGGTGGAGCGCTGTCCCGCTTTCAAAATTTCCTTCAAGTCCGCATGAACCTCATGGGTGGTTTCCAACTTCATCATCGCCATTTCGGTATACCCCAAAATGACGCTGAGCATATTGTTAAAATCGTGCGCCACTCCGCCCGCCAGCCGACCCACCGCCTCCATCTTTTGTGCTTGCAGCAATTGTGCTTGCAGGGATTCTCTCGCCTGCTCTGCCGTCTGACGGGCCTCTTCGGTCGCCAGCGAATGCAGGGCATAAGCTAAATCCCCTGCGACTTCCGCGAAGAGAGACCGTTCTTCAGGCTCCACTGCTTGCTCTGGTTCCATGGAGACGACAAGATACCCATACAGAATATCCTCATGGAGCAAGACCATATTCAGTCGGAGATTGGCAGGGTAGAGCAGACTCAGGGGACATTGACTACAAACGGAGTTTGGTTCGGTCGGAATGTGGGGATCACAAAACGCGGGATCGATTTTACAGCATGGAGGCAGTTCACCTGTCCGGAGGATCGCATCCACTTCGGCAAAAACTGAATCTAAGCCCGCCTCGGCCCACATCTGGGGCACCTTCTCGGGCGTGGTTAAAATGATCATGGCGGAGGCATACCCACGATGATGCACCAGCAGTTGGCAGCCTTGTTGGATTAACGCGAACCGGTCCCGTTCTCTTACAATCAGTTGATTGACATCTCGGATGGCCCGTAATGTTTGATTTAAATGCTCGATCCGCGTTTGATTCCGCTTCGATTCGGTGACATCGGCCGCCATGCTGATCGCAAGCCGCCGTCCATCCGGTAAATGCCCTAACGAGGTGGAACTGAACAACCACGTTCGCAAGTTTCCGTCCTTGCACCGGATGACAAATGCCCCTTCTGCTTTCTTCTGGCCATCCTTGGCATACCGTTCATTGATTTTCTTCAGCACTTCGGCGCTCTGCTCCCCATAAGCGCGAGAAGTCCAGTCGGGTAAGCGCTTCAACTCCTCCCGTGTATACCCGGTGATCTCCAGCCACGTGGAACTAAGCGCCAGAATTTCTCCATCATCCGCATGCATCATGATCGGGAAGGGCGCCTCTTTGATCGCGTTGCGGAATCGGGATTCGCTGGCTGCCAGCGCCGCCTCGGCGGCTTTCCGATCGGTAATATCGAAGATCAGGGAATATAATAACTCTTCTTCCCCGATCCATACCGGCCCGCTGAAGACCTCTACATCGCGGATCGACCCATTCGCCAGCCGATGGCGGAACTCAAAATGATACGTCTTCCGCTCGTGAGCCTGGCTCATTTCTTTTTGAATCTCATCGGGTGATAAGGTATTGATATCCGAAAGTGGCATCCCCACCAGCGTTTCCCGCTCCCACCCATAATAATGGCACGCGGCGGGGTTTGCATCGACAACCACTCTTTTGCGGGGATCAATAACGAGCATTACGGCATGGTTATTCTCAAACAGACTCCGAAAACGGGCTTCACTTTCCACCAAGGCGGTTTGAATTTTCTTTTTCTCTGTAATGTCCTCAAGCGCACCCATTATCCCGATAAACAGGTTTTGATTATCACGGATGGGGGCGGTGGACAGGGCACACTCGATTCGGGTTCCATCCTTCCGCTGTCGTGTCGCTTCCAATCGAGTCGTGGGGAATCCCTCTCGATACCGTTCAATATAGGACTGGAAATTTTCTTGTAGATCGGGGGGAATGGTGGGTAACGGGCGACCCAGAACTTCCTCCTCCTTCCAGCCGAACATGGCTTCGGCGGCTGGATTCCATGACAGGACCTTTCCCTCCAAGTCGATACTGATCAAAGCCAAGGGCGAGCAAGTCAATATGGCCGATTGAAAATCATGACTGGCGCGCAGTTTTTCCGTCTGGACCGCCACCTGCCGCCGCAAGGACCACGTCCAGGCGAGAATAACCAGAAACAGGAGTAGAAGGGGGACAAGTACATAGGCGGCATAAAGCAGAAAAGTCTTCAAACTCAGGGATTGATCGGCAATCACCCCCATCCATTTTTTGTGAATCTGCCAATATTCCCCTGATTCTTCCACCAAGAGCAGCCCTTCCACCAAATCGGCCATGATGGCCTTTTCCCCTTCGCGGACCGCAAAACAGTAATCTGAAGATAAGAGTGGATGCTGCCCCACGAGAAGAGTGTCCCATTGGTTTTTTTTAATCCAGTACAACGCCACGGGCCGCGAGAGCAGGGCGCAATCATGTTTTCCCTCCGCAAGCTCGCG
>JAVFAP010000381.1:0-4689 GCA_034002445.1 bacterium
TGTATTCGCCTTCGGATAGTTCCAGGCGTTGAATGAGGTTGCGGATGGCTTCGGCTTGGTATTCTTTTCGCCCCGCTTTGAAAAAGGTAGTGGGTTCCAGCATGGTGATCAATTGATTGACGACCCGCTGCACATTTTCGTGGGACACGGGGCGTTCTGGGGCGGGAGAGGCTGGGGATTCGGTGAGAGCCTGGCTGATGGCATAAAGCACAATCGTCACCGCGTGGGAGAGATTGAGGCTCATGGTTTCCGCCTTCATGGGGATGGTGAGAATCTGCTTGCAGAGGCGCTTGTCGGGGGTGGAGAGGCCATAGTCTTCGGGGCCGAAGACCAGAGCGATGTGCTGGTGCCCCAGGATGTGGCTGTGTTGCTGCAGCCAGGGGCCGAGATCGCTTTGGGGGCGTTCGAAATTGTGCTGGCGGCGGGAAAAGCCCAGGACGTGGTGAAAGGGGGCCAAGGCAGTTTCCAAATGGCGATGGATTTGGCATTGGTGTAGAATGTCCTGTGCGCCGCTGGCAGTTTTGAACGCGGGCGATTCGGGCTGGAGGGAAAAGGCGGGATCGGCCAGCAGCAAGCGGCTGAAGCCCATGGTTTTCATGGACCGCGCGACGAATCCCACATTTTCGGGGATGCGGGGGCGGACAAGACAAACGGTGAGGGTGGCAAGATCTGGAGTCATGGTCATGGTTATGCCGTTTTTTGCCAATGTATCCAGGTTTTCACTATGGGACAAGGTGAAAGGGGCATGGCGGGTTGGAATATTCCCAAGAGGACTAGGCAACCGCGGCCGGATTGTGAGAAAATAACCTGGATTTACCCATGCCGCACCGAGGTGAGATGGAGGAGGATTTAATGATGACAGAGACATCGACAAAAGTATCCCGCCGTTCGACGATGAAAAGCCTTGGTTTGATTGGCTCTACGGTCTTCTTGACCGGGGGCACGCCGGTTCTCGAGGCGCGCGCGGCGTCTGTGGGGCAAGGGGATTTCTATGCTGCTCTTTGCCAGCGGATTGACGAAACGCCCTTCATTGATACACATGAGCATTTGCTGGAGGAAGAGGAACGGCTGCAGGAGAATAGTGGGCGGATCAAGGCGAACGACTGGTCGTTTATCCTCTCCCATTATCTCGATTCCGATCTTCTTTCGGCGGGGATGCCGCGCCCGGAGTATGAGGCGTTTTTCTCGGCCGCTCTCGATCCGATGCAAAAGTGGGCTGTGCTGGAGCCCTGGTGGTGGGCTGTGCGGCATACCGGTTATGGGCAGGCGGTCGAGATCGCGGTGCGGAAACTGTATGATGTGGAGGGATTAACGAAAGATTCCATCGTCAAAATTCAAGAGGGTTATCTCAAGGGGATTCAACCAGGGTTTTATACCCGGTATTTGCGGGACTTCGCGGGGATCGAGTCGTGCCAGGTCAACTGTCTTTCGGCGCCGTTTTCGGAGACGTCGCAACCGCTGCTGCTGATGCAGGACCTCAGCATCATCGGGATGCACATGGGGCCCAATATCGGAGCGTATGCGCCCAAGGCAGGGATCGAGGTGAAAGAACTGGCGGACTGGCACCGGGTGATCGACTGGTGGTTCGAGCACTATGGCCCCTATGCCACGGCGGTTAAATCGCAAGCGGCGTACAGCCGAAATATCGATTTCGATCCGGTCCCGGCGGAACGGGCGGAACCGCTGTTTCTCAAGCGGATCCGTGGTGAGAGCCTCGATGGGGAAGAGAAAAAGGCGCTGGAAGATCACCTCTTCTGGTACGCTGTCGGCAAGGCCAACCACTACAATCTACCGGTGAAACTGCATACCGGGTACTACGCGGGGACAGCGAGCATGCCGCTGGGCCGGCTGGCGGAGAATGGGGGCGCGGCGAGCGATTTGTGTCGGCGGTCCCCCGAGACCCGGTTCGATTTCTTCCATATCAATTACCCCAACTACGAGGAACTGATTGCGGCGGCGAAACAATACCCCAACGCCTATGTTGATATGTGCTGGGCGTGGATCGTCAATCCGGCCGCGAGTGTGGATTTCTTGAAGAAATATATTGTGACGGCGCCGATCAATAAAATTTTTACCTTTGGCGGCGATTATATCCCTGTGGAGCCGGTGATTGGACATGCCGCGATTGCGCGGCGGGGGATTGGATTGGCGTTGGCGGAGCTGGTGCAAGAGGGTTGGCTGACGCAGGATGGGGCGATGGATCTGGTGGAACCCTTGCTGTGTGGGAACGCGCGGAAGATGTTTGCCCTGGAAGCCAAGTCCCAATCGTTGAAAAACGCGCCTTGGCGAGGATAAACCGTTTCCAAAAAATCATGGTTTAGTAATAGAATTTTAAGAGAATTTCCAGTATGCTGGAGTAAAAGCGGATTTCCGTGAATCCATGTGAAACAGGAGAATGAAGACAATGACAGAAAAAAAAGAAATGAAACGGCGCCGTTTTATGCAGCAAACCGCCGGTTCTGCTATAGCCCTGAGTGCGTTGAATGGAATTATGCCCTCTTCGGTTTTGGGAGCGAATGAACGGATTAACGCCGGGATTATCGGCCCAGGGGGACGGGGCCGGGGGATCATGCGCGAATTCATGCACTTTGGTTCTCGTTTCATCGCGGTGTGCGATGTGTTTGAAGAAAACCTGAACCGGGGGATGGAGATTGCCGGGGAAGGGGCGACCGCCTACGATGATTATCGGAAATTGCTGGAGAACAAGGATATCGATGCGGTGGTCATTGCGTCGCCGGAACACCAGCACGGCGTACAATTGATCGATACCGTGAACGCCGGCAAAGATTCGTACTGCGAAAAGCCGATGTCTCACTCGATCGAAGAAGGAAACAAGATGGTGCAAGCGGTCCGTGCAACCGACCGGATTGTCCAGATTGGGATGCAGCGCCGTAGTTCTCCCGCAGTGCATGAAGCCAAGAAGATTGTGGATGAAGGTAAATTGGGTAATGTTCATCTCGTCAAGGCGCAATGGAACTGGAACTATTCCTCCCCCATGAACTATGGGCCCTTGGATGCCAAACTGAACTGGGAAGCGTTCTGCTATCCCTCCCCCGTGGCCAAATTTGAAGTGGCCAGGTTCCGCAACTGGCGCGTGTTCTGGGATTATTCTGGCGGCCACGTCTGCGACCAGGGAACCCACTTGATGGATGTTATCCAATGGTTCATGAATTCGGGAACCCCGCAGATGGCGGAATGCTTTGGTCGGGTGTACAAGATGACCGGGGCGGAAACTCCCGATGTCTTCACCGCCATGTTTGAATATGCCAATTTCAACGCGACCTGGGAACTGTCCTACACCAACCGCTTTCAGGATGGGTGGACGATTACCTTCCAAGGCGATAAGGGGACTTTGGTGCTCAACGACCAAGGCAGCCGCTACTATTCGGATGAAACCAGCCAAGGCTGGCCCAAGGATATCAAGCCGGATTGGGAATTCAGCGGCCCCCTGCCGACCTTGCCGCATGTGGAAAACTTCCTGGAATGCGTCAAGTCGCGCAAGGAACCCAACGCTCCGGTCGAAGTGGGCCATCGCGCGGTGTGCGGACCGCACCTGGCCAACGTGGCCTGGCATAACAAAAAACGGGCGTATCTCAATGAAGATGCGACGCAAGTGACTGTGTAATTTTTCTTTCTTCGGGCTGGTTTCGTTGCGAAGCCAGCCCGGCTGGATTCATCCTGTGATGGGGGTTCGCAAATGGCCTCCAAGCCAATCGATTCTATGTGAAAATGGGGTGATATTATGAACTTGAACAGAATGGGTTTTACACTGATTGAGTTGCTTATCGTCGTGGCAATTATTGGGATTCTTGCGGCCATAGCCGTCCCGAATTTCATGAACGCGCAAATCCGCGCCAAGATCGCGCGGTGCCAATCGGATATGAAGAGTTTGTCGACCGCGATCGAACAATTCCGGCTGGACCGTAATTTTCTCCCCGTTGACTGGTGGGATGATGATAGCGAACTGGGTTGCAAACGGCTCAACGAAGATCTGGCGGGCGTCGGCGCGGGGCCGGATTGTGAGGCACGCACGACGTATGACATCCTAGCCTGTTTGACCAGCCCAGTGTCGTATATGTCTTCCATCCCCAAAGATCCCTTCACGCAAGAGGTGGGCTCCCTTGGGGATGGCTATCGCTATGGCGATTATGAAGCGGGCTACGAAGGATTGAACCACAATTTTAACGCGCTGAAACCTGGTAATGCTACCGGATTGCGGCCGCTGGCACAGAATGAATATGTCATGGTTGGTGCGGGGCCGGACAAAGAGTTTGGTTTGGGTGCGGGAGCCAGTGATGCCGCGCGAGGAATCCCCTATAATTCATCCAATGGTTTGGTTACAACGGGGGATATTCTGTTCCGCTCGGGTGGGGGAGAAAATTAAAGATGGGTGGTTTGGCTGTCGACACAGAGCCATGAGAAATGGCCTGGGTTGGTTGGCGGTATATTGTTCCTGAAGGGGGTCTGTGGATCTCCTTTTTTTATGAATAGAAATCAACGATTGCTGATTCCACCCGCATGCTTCCTTTCTTCAGGCTTGTCTGCTTGACGGCATTCGCATTCATTTGTATTCTCACAACTACAATTTTTTCAAAAGGTTAAAGGGGAGTTTTCCCATTCGTCCTATCAAAGGAGAGAACAACGATGTTATATCGGATATTTGGCTATTATTTTATTTGTAGTCTTTTT
>JAVFAP010000382.1:0-4681 GCA_034002445.1 bacterium
GCCGAATGTGGTTTCATCTTCCAAGCGCATCCCATGGCCCTCGTTGCGGCCGATAAAGGCGCGGGTAAACTGGTTGTAACTCGCGCCATCCCGCAGCACGATGCCATCCTGGCTGTTGCCCATACTACCGGTCTCATCCTTGAAGCGGTCAAAAAGGGAACCGATATAACAAGATTCCATCTGATTGTTGTTCGTCCCGGTCCCTTCCATAATCACGGCGTGCCCTGCGCAATGATAAACTTTCATGTAGTTGAATTGATTCTGTGCCGCACCGTTGCGGAGAAGCAGACCAGTCCCCAAAATGCCCTGCGAAGTGACTAAGTTATACTCCTGTTGAAATACCCCGATATTGCAGCCTTCGAAGGTATTCTCTAGCGTGTCGGGTCCCTCGATGACAACCCCGCCTTGGTTTTTTTCGAAGGTGAGGTTTTGAACCGTGTTATACGCCGAGCCGGGTCCGAGATGCAGCCCTGGCCCTTTGCAATCGTTTACATAGTAGTGATTTATTTGGTTTCCGTATGTGTTGTTTAAAACGATGCCAGGGCCTTCGCATTGGGTAATGAAATTTAGATACGTGTAGTTGTTGTACACGGAGCCAAGCAGGCTGTTGAACTTTCCACCCTGGATACCAACCCCATATTGCTGGCAGCCCGATATCGTTCCTTGGCCGGAGATCCGGATTTCTTCGCACGCGGACAAGTCAATTCCAAAGCGGCAATCTGTAATGTCGTTTACCGTGCAGGTGGTCATTTTCTCCTGGGATAATGCAATCCCTCCCAGGGCACAGTTCTTGATGGTTCTATAATAGAATCCGTTCTCTTCACTATTCGCACTCGCGAGGCCGATCCCTTGGCAATCGAAGATCGAACCGGACAACACATTCTTTCCTCCCCCGCGCACAGCAATTCCTACGCCTGGACTGTTGAGAATGGTCACATCTTGGAGTTGGGCACCAAAGCAATTTTCCAACTGAATCGCCGCCTCCATCTCCCGCGTGAAGGACAGGGTCGAGGAGGAAATGGTGGCTGCGTTCTTCATCACGATCGGCCCGCCCAATTCCGCATTGCCCCAGGTGAGGCTGCTGCCTTCTTCCAAGGTGATGCCGTTACTGGCCCGCACGGTGAGTTGGCGCGGGATTTCAACCGTATCCTGCGCCGAAATGGTAAAGCCAATGGAGCCGATATCTTGCTGCAGATTGGACCAGAGATGGTTTCTGTACCTTTGGCCCAGAGCATGTTGACTAAAATTTAATTGATCGGCTTCTTCTCGTTCGCTCAAACTCGCATCCAGGTCCACGGTATGGTGTATGTATTCGGTCAGGTTGCCATCCCGGTCTCGGTCCCGGTACCAGTATTCCCATATTTCGTGGCCAATGGTTCCATTGTTGGGTTGATCGGGCGCCACTTCATATTGATCAAGGATCACCCAATGATAACTTCCATCGCTGTTTTCCATTTCGCGACGCACAATCCATGTTTTTCGGTTGGTGTCATCAAATGCGGCTAAATCTAGTTCCCCTCGCAAAAACCGCGTCGCTTCATCCAAGGAAATTTGGTTGTCAAAGATTACGCCGGAATGGGGGGAATTGATTTCGAGCATGTAGCCCAAGGGAAGCGTTTCCAACGCTGGGACAGTAACTCCCGGTAAGCGGCGGATGGAGTAGAGCAGGGAACGCCCGGCGGGATTATGGGCATAAATATCCAGAGTCTCTCCTTCCGCTACCGAGGTCGGCATGACGAAATTTCCCTCGGTGCCTTCCAACGCGGTGAGGAAGACAGGAGAGTTGCCTTCGCTATAGACGTTGGCGGAATAGAAATTGCTTCCCTTCAGGATGATGCGTTGCCCCGCCTTGGCTTCCAAGGGTTCCACCGATGTGAGTTCTGGTTTGCCCAAGACGGTAATGGCGTAGGTCTTGGTTTTAATTCTGGAATAGGGATCGAAAATATACGTTTCGTAGGTACCCGGTTCGATCTCGGGGATGCGTGCTTCCAGAAAGGTGGGCCCGCTGCTTGCAATATCGATAGCGGCGTTGTTGAAATAGACGATGTACCCAGGATGATCAGGGAGGGAATCCAGATTGACCCCTGTGAAACGCAGTGGGGTACCTTCGAACTCTTCTGCCGGATTTTTGGCAAAACCAATCGTGGAAGAAATTTCTGTTGCCACCGGCGCTCGGACAATGGTGAATAAATCCTGGCTGCGGGAGCGCTGGCTGGAGGCATCGTTCTCCACGGAAATATAAACATGTTTGTATTCATCATTGGTTTTGAGGATGCCCCGAGGGACACGGACCACCAAGTGATTTTCGTCCCCGGAGAGGATTTCCGCTTGTTGGGCATCGAAGTAAACCGTGTTCTTTTGAATATCGGTAGTAAATCTCTCACCCGTAATGGTTACTTCCGAAAGTTCGCCGCCGATACCTGGGCTTAAGGAGGTGATGACGGGCTTAAACGGATCGCCTACGACAACCAGCATGGTTTCTAACGGGGTGGGGCCCGGTGAGAGTTCCATATCCAGTGGATTGAGGAGGTACCCCATCAACCCGGCGATCCGTTCGGATGCGCGGCCCAAAGCCGATATCCGCGTCAGCACTTGCAGCAGGACGTGGGCACGGCCCAGGCTGGCTTTCAAGGTTTGTTCCATTTTGAGTTTGGCTTGTGTGATTCCCTCATCGACAGAAGCGGCGACAAGCCCTTTCCCGGCCTCGATCAGAATATTGAACAACACACCCAGCGCTTGCTGCTCATTCATTTCACTGAGCAACATGCGGTTTGTCTCTTGGCCCAAGGTATTGATGCCGTTGCGAATGCTGTTTTTGATCGCCTCTTGGGTGAGGCCCTTTTCATTGCCCGCGACCATGATCCAGACATCCACCAAGGAAAGGACGACATTGACGGATGTCGCGGTATTGGCATTGCGTTCCCCGTGGAGCGTTGTTTTAATGGCATTCGTGTCCCAGCCCTCATAATCACGAAACGCGCCGCTGTACATGCGCAGGACATACACGCCTTCTTCGCTGTCCTCCAAGGGGAGCGAACCACCGGTCTTAAGCCAATCCAGCATTTGGCCCAACGAATAATCCACACTGGTTTTGACGATATCCAGGCGCAGGGTCCATAAATTGGCGGGAACATACGCGGATTTCTCGTACCCGGTTTGGGCTAATCCGTGTTCCCGGATGTACGTGAAGGGGGTATTCAATCCCCGGGGTAATCCTTCGGGATCGACCCGGCACAAGGTGACCAACCAATCCACAGGGCTATAGCCGTTATCCAACTTGGGGGAGATTTCATTCTCTTCCGCTTCATATTCCGCGTCTAGGTAAAGGCGGTCCACACCATAGACCCGTACCTCATGTCCCTCGTCATTTAGCGCCAAGGGGCGGAAATCACCGCTGATGGAGCCGGTTCCGGTGACTGGCTGGCGCTGTTGTGCTTTCCATGTTGTGTAAGTCATCAGGTTGCTTTTGGCCGCACCCTGACCGACAGTGGTGGCCAGCCCTAGGGGCAGGGCATTCAAAACTGCGATGACCGCCTTGTCCCACGCTTCTCCCACCAGGGCGTCATCCAAGCCATCGGCGCCTTGGGCATACCGTTCTTCGATCACTGTGGCGAAGGCATGGATTTCCGGGAGGGATTCCATCAAAGTCATCAGCATCCGCGCCACTTCCGCATCGCGGGTCATAAAGCAGGGGTGAAGAAAGACCAAGGCCTTGGCAGTGCTCAGGGAATTCACCTGGATATCCCCCAGCCCGGTTTTTTCATCCGGGATAATCAAGGCAAAAAAGGTGTTGTTGTGTTCTTGATCGGATGCGCAAGCCAGCACGGTCATTTCATCCCGGCAAAAATCGGTTGTGAATGAACCCTCCGGGGTGATGGCCGTTTCCCCAAAGGCGCTGACTGCGGTGAACTGGTCCATGCTATACCCTTGGCCCAGAACCAACCGGGCCGCTTTTTTTTGCGTCACATAAAAATCACCCGCACTATCCGCGACCCCTCCAGGGGTCATCACTCGGATCAAGCCGGTTCTCGCGCCGGGTGGGACTTCGGTAATGATCCGCGTTCCCGTAATGCCGTGGATGGGGGCCTGGACACCACCGATAAATACTAGATTGTCTTCTAGTAACGAGCCCAGGAAGTTTTTCCCTTCAATCGTCACGCGCGTGCCAACCCCGCCACTCCATGGAGAAAAATCATCGATCCGGGGGGGCGAAGACAGATAATCCCCGCTCAAGTCCCCCATCGGGATCAGCCCGACGGCGTAGCGCAAAAGTTTCTGGGCGTCGTCTTGCGACAGAACGCCATCGCCAATGCGGCGTCCATCGGTCCCTGGATACGGGTGGACATCGCCAAGCCTTATTTCTTGTCCCGTGGCTTGGATATAGCCTTCCACAATCTGCATAACTTTGAGGGCATCCCGGCCATCGACAAATCCATCGCGGCTGATATCCCCCATCTGATAAAGATCCTGGGAAACGGGTGTGACCGAGAACACACACCCACACAGAATCCAGAAGCAACATAGGTATGAAAAATGGGTTGGGCGGCACATGGCTTGTTCTCCTTGGTGATGGAATAACCCTCGATGAATCGAGAAGGATAATTCGAATTATCGATTTAAAGATAGATAAATATGTGCGGAAGTCAATTAAAATTTGATGAATAAATTATGTTCTTCATGT
>JAVFAP010000383.1:0-4663 GCA_034002445.1 bacterium
TTCCGATCTTGCAGGGCCAACTCGGTCATCTCATCGGTCAAAGCCATTTCCAAAGTCAAAGGTACTTGCAGGATCTGTTTCAGCAAGAATACATCCCGGTCCTGGATATGGCGGCGATCTTCCCGGGGATGCACCGTGATCCCATCCGCACCGCCCAACTGGGCCAAAACCGCGGCATGAACCGGATCGGGATACAGGGTACCCCGCGATTGCCGCAAGGTGGCGACATGATCGATATTGACCGATAACTTTTTCATCATCAATTCCCTTTTTTCTTGAACTCAATCATCACCGTGACCCCGTTCACGATCGAATCCATGGGTTTAATCTCCGCTGTTTGATGGAAGATGTCCAGGGGGAGATAAAGCGGGGGGGGATTATCCGACAAACCGCTGATATCCAAAGCCGAAGTCGTCACCGACTGAATTTGCTCCAAGATTTCGCGTTTTCCCGTCAACAGGATATCGCTGGGGGTGACATCCAGCAAGGAGAGTTCATGCCCGTCCGCAGGTTCCCCATGAAGCGGAACGATGATGTCCACCTTTTTTTCCATGCGATAAACGGGGATCTCTATCCGGTTCGGGTTGGGATTTCCCGGAGGAAAGGAGGGAGGATCATCATCGATATTCCAATGAATAACGCGCAGAACCACTTGCTGCTTGATGCTCACATCGAGGGTAATCCGCTGCCGGTCCACTTCGTCCAGGTTGGATTTAAACATGGCATCGGTCAGCAAGAAAGGGATTTCTTCATCGCTATTCTCAATGGGAATTTGAGTAATATCCACCCGGAAACTCGATTGATCGGTGCGAATCATATCCAAGGTTTTACGCGGTCCATACACAGTAATCGAGGTCGAGGGGGGTGACCACCCTTGGGGGAGCATCAAATTGTAGGGCAAATTTTCCACCAGCACTTGGATGGGAGATAACTCCCGGGAATCCAGCCGTTCCTGCCCGCGAATCCAAACCAGGCCCACCGCCAGGAAAAAGGAGATCAAAATCAGCCCACGATTGGAAGAAAACCAGTGGATCATCAATTTTTTCCTTTCGCGAGAACATTGTGCAGGATTGACTGAAAGCGATTGGGATCGATATTCCGCGTGATGCGGCCGTTAATCGCCAAGGATACAGCCCCGGTTTCTTCGGAGACAATCACGGTAACCGAATCGGTTTCTTCGGCCAATCCCAAAGCGGCCCGGTGCCGGGTGCCCCAATTGGTATCGATTCCCTCGCGTTCGCTGAGGGGGAGGAGACAGGAGGCCGCGGCAATCCGGTCATTGCGTAAGATGACCGCGCCATCATGCAGAGGGGTAAGGGGGGAGAAAATCGAGACAATGAGTTCGGAAGAAACCAGGCTGTCCATCCGGATCCCGGTATCAATAAAGCCTTGCAAACTGGTGCTGCGTTCAAAGACAATCAAACAGCCGATATGTCGCTTGGCAAAGATCTGCACGGCGTTGGCAACTTCAATCACAACCGGATTCTCGGTTCGTCGCGTTCGCCGGAAGACCCGAAAGCGGGTCAGTTCTGAAACCGATCGCTTCAACTCCGGCGCATACAGAATCACTAACCCCACGAAGATGGGGAGTTGGGTTGCCGTCAGCATCCAATTAATTGTCGAAAGACTCAAAATTCGGCTGAGGTAGGTCAGCAAGAAAAGAAGGAGCACGAACTGGATGAACTGCATCGCCCGTGTTCCTCGCACCGTTTTCAGCACATGATAAAACAGAACCCAGAGGATCAGGATTTCTGAAATCGCATGTGTTGCATCATATCCAAAGACTTTAACCCACATCTGCGATCAAACCATTCTTTTGAATTTGACCTCATTCCTCCCACGACACCGCTTCCCGTCGAATCGCTTCCGCAGTCAGAATTACGTCTTTCATCTCGCGTACATCATGAACCCGTAAAATATTCGCTCCTCGGAGGATACCCGCCGCGACCGCCGCCGCTGTGGCGTAGAGCCGGTCTTGTACATCTTTCCCCGTAACCTTGCCTAAAACCGATTTGCGGGAGATACCCAGCAAGAGGGGGTAGGATGAAAGCCTCAGTTCGTCCAAGCGGTTCAGAATCCGCAAATTCTGGTCCGCGGTTTTTCCAAATCCTATGCCTGGATCCAGAACCATTTGGGCCTCTCGCACCCCGGCCCCCTTCGCCATGCCGACCTGTCTGGTAAAGAAGGAACGGATTTCCTCGATCACCGATCCATACGCGGTCAGGGATTGCATGGTTTGCGGAGTGCCACGCATGTGCATGATCACCAATCCACACCCTGCGGAAGCGGCAAGATCCGCAAGACGAGGATCTGCTTGTAACCCACTGATATCATTAATAATAACCGCCCCGGATTCCAGTGCTTCCTGAGCGATCTCATACTTGATGGTATCGATGGAGACAGGGATGCCGGCTTTACCGGCGATTTCTTCAATCACGGGAATTACCCGGCGGCGTTCTTCTTCCCACGGCACAGGGGAAGCCCCTGGGCGGGATGATTCCCCTCCGATGTCGATCAGGTCTGCCCCCTCTTCATAGAGGCGGTAGGCTTTCTCGATGGCGTGGGGTATATCGTACCAACGGCCTCCATCGCTAAAAGAATCCGGTGTGATATTCAGGATGCCCATCAAAAGAGGGCGGGATCGAAAATCAAAATGCCGATCGCAGCAGGACCAGCGGCATGAACGCTTCGCCATAGGGACTCGGTTCCTTGATCACACAAAAGGCAAGCAGCCCGACCTCATTTTTTCACACGGACAAACCAAGACAAGCGTAACACAGAATGAACAGAAGACTTTAAACCTGGTATCCATGTGATGGTTACAGAATCATCTGGATCCAAGGGGTATCCATCGTGTATGGAGGCGCGATGGAGGGAAAAAAAGGCGATTTGCACCATTGCAAACCGCCTTCGTCTTGCATATTAAAACGAATAGGTCTCGTCAGTCCCGGGTTGTTGGGAGAGGGATTCGTCCCCAGAGTGCTCATCTCGCCGTCCCCGTGCCGCGACGGTGGTATCGACAAGGTCCTTCACTTCCTCGGCGGAAAGCACTTCGCGCTCCAGCAAGGCGTTGGCCAAGGCATCGAGAATATCGCGGTTCTCCACCAGGATATGCTTGGAACGATTGTAGCACTCATCGACAATGCGGCGGACCTCGCGGTCAATCTGGCTGGCGACTTCTTCACTGTAATCTTTGTCTTTATACAAATCGCGGCCCAAGAAAACCTGATTGTCATTCAGGCCAAAAGTCAAAGGTCCCAGTTTCTCGCTCATTCCAAAATGGCAGACCATCTTATGGACGATATCGGTCACTCTGCTCAGATCATTTTGCGCGCCAGTGGTGATATCGCCGAACACGATGTCTTCGGCCACCCGGCCTCCCAGCAGCGTTTCCATGCGGGAGATTAATTCCTTCCGCGAGGTCAAGTAGCGGTCCTCGGTCGGCAGGTGCATGGTATACCCCAAGGCGCGGCCACGGGGCAGGATAGAGACTTTGTGCACGGGGTCCATATCATCATTGAAGATGCCGACCAAGGCGTGCCCGGATTCATGATAGGCCACAATCCGCTTCTCTTTTTCTGTAATGGCGCGGCTCTTACGTTCTGGCCCGGCGGTTACCCGCTCGATCGCCTCTTCAAATTCTTCCATATCAACGCAATCTTTATTTTTGCGGGCAGCCAGAAGGGCCGCTTCGTTGACCGCGTTATATAAATCCGCACCGGAGAAGCCGGGAGTGCGGCGGGCGAGGATATTGAGATCCACATCCTTGGCCATGACAATCGCCTTGGAATGGACTTTGAGAATTCCCACACGGCCGTTGAGATCGGGCGAATCGATCACCACCTGGCGGTCAAACCGGCCTGGCCGCAACAAGGCGGGATCCAGGACATCGGGCCGGTTGGTTGCTGCGATCAGGATAATTTCTTCATTTTTATTGAAGCCGTCCATCTCCACCAGGAGTTGGTTCAGCGTCTGCTCGCGCTCGTCATGGCCACCACCCACTCCGGCAAAACGCTGGCGGCCGACCGCGTCGATTTCATCCATGAAGATGATGCAGGGTGCGTGTTTTTTACCTTGTTCAAACAAATCACGCACCCGAGAGGCCCCCACACCCACGAACATTTCCACAAAATCAGAACCACTAATGGAGAAGAAGGGCACATTCGCCTCCCCCGCCACCGCGCGGGCCAAGAGAGTCTTCCCGGTCCCCGGAGGCCCATGCAACAATACGCCGTGGGGAATCTTGGCGCCCAACTTCTGGAATTTTTTGGAATCGCGCAGAAATTCCACGACTTCGTGCAATTCTTCCTTGGCTTCGTCACAGCCCGCAACATCATCAAATGTCACTTTGGTTTGATTTTCGCTGTTCAGGCGGGCACGGCTTTTGCCAAACGACATGGCCTTGCTGCCACCGACCTGCATCTGACGCAGGATAAAGAACCACACCCCGATCAACAGCAGGATGGGAAGCAGGGTGGTGAACAAAATGCCCATGAATCCGCTGTCTGGTTGGGATTCATAGGAGAATTGGGGATGGAGTTTTGCGTACTCTTCTAATTTTTTGTTGAGCGATTCCCCCTGCGCCCCCTCGATATAGCTCAGAGTGAAAGGCTTCCGCTCCCCACCGACATCCGCCATGAATCCCGTAACCTTGGTATTTGAG
>JAVFAP010000384.1:0-4656 GCA_034002445.1 bacterium
TGTACCTGGAAGAGGTGCAATCCGGCACAACCTGGAACAGCAAGTATGCCTATATGAACCAGCCATCGGCGATTGGTTCGACGGTGGCCCGCTTTGATCTGGGAGCCAATTAGCAGTTGGATTCCACGGATACATACTATTTTTACCACTACGATGAAGCCGGGAACGTGATCCTGATCACCGATAAAAACGGCAACGTGGTCGATCACTTCGAACAAGACGCCTGGGGCAACGACCTCAATAGCACCTTCAACACTGCCCGGTCCATCTCCCAGCATCAAACCAGCAAATTCTCCGACACCACCACCGGCCTCTACTTCTTCGGCGCAAGATGGTATTATCCTGAGATCGGAAGGTTTATCTCGGTAATTGATTTTTTATCTCATAATAATAAATTCCCGAACCCACATTATCATTTGTATGAGGATAATCCTAGTGGCGGGTATAAAATTCGTGGAGATGAGCATTTCCCCTTGGAGTGGTGATATGATGCATCTTATAGAATTTCAAGATAGTGATAACGGATTGTACAACTACGCATCTCTTCTTGAGTCAATTAATGGTGGTAAATATCTCTGGTCTATTCAAGGCTTCGAAGTTATAATGAAAAAGGATTGTGCACGTGACTGTGATTTTGTTGAAAAATCACTTGAATCCCCGTATGGATATAATCTCTCCTGGAGTGACCTGTTAAGTAGTTTGTGTAAAATACAACAAATCATTGATTGTATTATTGTTGGCTCAGATCATCCTGTAGATTTATCAGAATTTGATGCATGTGAACCAATATTTCCAGCAGATAAACCTATTGATCCAAATGAAACTTTTGAGCCAGGTATTTATTATTTCTTGCAAATAGTAGATGGTGGATTGTACATTTTGGCTACGGATGATGAAATATTCTTGACTCATTTCAAAGAGTTTTTTCAAAAGAGGAAAAATGTGGTAATTAAGGAATATTATTAACATAATCCCCGTTTCCGCAAAAGGTGTGTGTATTTAAGAAATATTTTCGATGGAGCAATATTCGAGTTTGCCAGAGACATAAGAGACCAGAAAAAAAGAATTTAATTTCTTATTCATGTTCGGAATATTTCGAATATCAAAAAAGTTTTTTATCTTTTATCCATTCTAATCATTCCTGATCCGTAGTCGACACGAATATACACCATTCCCGCGATTTCAATCCGCTGATTCGGTTACTCGCACGGGGGGGAGTAGCTGGGGATTGTAGGCGGGCGGGGTGGTGGTTGGGTTGGCCAGCGGGGCCGTGGCGGAGGCGGGCTGGGTCACGCTGGGAACCATGCCGACCGGCTGCAGCGGGGTTACCCCACCGATGGCATCGGTTACGGATTGTGGATTCAACTGCATTTGCTGGATGAACTCCCGGGGAATGGGGGGCTGGATGGTGACAGGAGGAATGCGTGAACCAGTCCCTGGCCCGGTGTGGGCGGGAGTGCTGGAGAGAGCGGCGTTCTGTTCTGAAACCGACGCCGTTGGCAAGGAGGACCGCCGCCGTGACCCAGGTGCTGGGGTGGGAGTTGGTTTCCAATTCTCGGGCAGCAGCCAGCGCCGGTCCCATGGATTGCCCTGGCTCAGGCCGGCCGGGATTTGCGCCGCGGGTGCCGATGTCACGGGGGCCACCTCCTCTTGGATGGGCAGCGGGCCTTCCGGGACAAAGGGCGGGATGAGAGCGGCGGGTGTATCGGATTCGGTTTCCATGCGGGGAATGATGATGGGGTCTTGCTGTCGGCGCAACTGGTCGTCCAGCCATTTTTGATATTGCGCCAGGCGGTCGTTGACGACCGCCTTCAGCTGCTCGCGCGCGGCGATATCTTCCGCGGTTATTTTTTCGTTGGATTTTTTCAGGAGCTGCTTCATATCGGACAAATCACCCTGGACCAGCGCGATAAATTCTTCGGGTTCGTCATACGTTTTCAAAAACTGTTCCACCTGCGCGATAAAGGCGCGGAACTCCTGGTCCGCCAGTTTGCGATCTTGCACCGCTTGTTTCTGTTCTTGTTTTTGGGCGGTTTGGGCCGCGAGCAGTTCTGCTTCCCGAGCGCTGTTGATGATCCGCGCCGCTTTGTCCATCCGCTCTCCCATCGCGTCCGCGACCTTCAGCAGCGCCGTTTGCTCCGCTTTGGCGTAGGAGGTCTGTTCCCCAAACCAGGGGACTTGGGTCAAAATGCGGTCGTTATACAGGGCCTGGCCAAAATCCAGTTCAAACACCCCGGCATTCAAGCCGATCATCAAGTACTTTTTGTCCTTGTTCCAAAATTGCTCGTACTTGGTCCGCTCCATCAGGATCAGCAGGTCCACATTCAAAAACGGGAGTTTTGCAAAAAGGGAGGCGGGCGAGATGCTCCCTTTCAGTTTCCATTCTTCTGCCAGGTCGGTCAACACCGCTTCGGCCAGCATTTTCTGGGTGGGGTTCTCGAACGATTCCAGCGTGACCACCTCCTGGCACATGCTGGAGAGGAACAACGCCATCTTGGCATGCAGTCGCTCATCCACCCGTTGGTTCTGTTTCTCCAGGGGCAGGGTATGGAAAAGGGCCCGAAAACCACGGTCGGTTTGCCGCGGTTCATCCCAGAATTGGATCTGCTTGTATTTGGGCGCCGCTTGCCCATCGGGTTTGAGGAGTTTTTGGAACCAATTCTGCGCGGGCGCGTCCATGGCGGCGCAAAGAAAACACAGCAAAAGTAAGGTGGTCCACCGGTTCATCATCGCTATCCCATCGCGCCAAGGGGGCTGATCTGTCGGGATGCCCCCTGGCTTCCCTTCAGTATAAATCCAAATTGCCGCCAGACCAGCCGGGTTGACAAAAAACCGCCCCACCCGGCAAGCCGGATGGGGCGGGATGATCGCTGTTAGGATCACGCGCTACTGTCGTTTGGCGAAAGTGACAAAGTCCAGCATGGTGCTGACCGTGTACAGACCCGAATCCGGATTGATTACCAGGATCCGGTAACTGTTGAAGGGATCCGGTACCGGAACGGTATTGGCAAGGATCACTTGGCGCAGGTCATCCATACTGGTGTCATTGTCCTGGAAGCCTTCGGGATCCGGTTGGAGATTGATATCCAAGCGGGTCATGGCAGGCAGCAGTTTGAAATCGGGATGGGATTGATCCAGCCGACGCGGATCGAAATCCTCTGGCAGCTGCTCCATCCCCGCCGGGAAGAGATACACCCGGGTGATGGATTCCATGTCGGTCGCCCCGGTCCCCACACCCCGGAAATTGTTGCCGAAGATGAAGATTTCCTCGCTTGTGGTGGCATCCACATCGATGCGGCGGAAATCGCCATCGCGCAGATAGATCGCGGGGGGCTGGGGATCTTCAAGGTGGAAGGTGGTGATGACGGGTACTCCGTTGCCAAGCCGGATTTCCGCGGTCACTTCGCCGGTGATGTCCAACACCATGGGCGCGATTTCAAGCAGCATATCCTGCATGCCGAAGAAATCCTCGAAGGTGAAAGCGAGTTTCCTCTCGCCCGCCTGGCCCAGCGCCACTTCTTTTCCATTGATCACCAGATCCTTGCCACCCACCCGGATATTGACACTGGAACGGGAAGTAAATCCGGTCCCTTGCCAGATGAGGGTAAAGGCTTGATCGCGCTGGAGCGGGTAAGTCTTGTAAAAATCCAGTCTGGGGTCATAGGTACCCACGCCACCACCCAATTCGATAAGGAAATCATCGACGACAATGCTGCCATCCCCAGAGACGAGGGCGAGGGGATAGGCGGTGCTTTCCAATTGCGAAACCTGGTTTTTGATGACAAAATCAATCGCGCCGGCTGGTTCTTGTTTCAGGCGCGGGATATCGATCACGATTTTTGTGGTGGCCTCTTCGATATAGCCGGATGTCAGGGTTACCAGTTCCTGGCCGAAATCCACCATCACTCGGCTGCCCTGGCTGGGGCGGAAATGCTCACCGTAAATCTCGATCCGGGTTCCTGTCCCGCCCAGGTAGAACGGAGAGGGATTGATCGCGGTGATGCGCGGTTTGGGTGCGGGCTGGATGGAGAAGGCGAACGGCTCCGACACCTTGCCATTGTCCCGGGTCACGGTGATCGCGCCGGTGGCCGTCGCGGTGATCCCCGCCACGGGCGGCAGGGTGACGCGAAGATTGTCCTCCAAGGCTGTGAAGGGTACTTCGATATTCCCCTGCGCCGTGGAGACCGTGACGGTCTGCGCGGGGAGCAGGTGGTTGCCGCTGATCAAGGTTTCTCCCATCAAGTCCGCATAGAAAGCGTCTTCTGCAAGGTTGGTTACCGTGCGGATGCGCGGCGTGCTATCGGCGGCGGAGGCGTCATACACCTGGACATTGTCAAGAAACGCACCCTGATCAAATCCGCTGAAATCGCTCTCGAAACGAAACGCGATCCGCAAATCGGCGGCCTGGGGCAGATCGAGAACATAGTAGACATAATCGCTGGGGGTCAGGGCGGTCAAGCGAGGCTCGGTACTATAAAAGCCATCGAAGGGATCCACGCCATCCACGTCCAGCCGCTGGAAGGGCCCGCCATCCACGCTGATTTCCACCACCAGGTAATCGTTGATTGTCGCAAAGACCGGCGGTTCGAAGGCGTAGGCGAGATCAAAGGCCAATTTGGGTTGTTGCACCCCGATGGTGTTGAAGCGGGGACGGAT
>JAVFAP010000385.1:0-4632 GCA_034002445.1 bacterium
CTTGGATGCGGGATTTTCCTTGGCGGCTTGCTGATAGAGGAAGTTTAGAGCACGGGGCAAGATCACCGTGGGGGGGGCAAACCAGCCGGGCTCGACTGTCACCACCATATCGGTACTGTCCTTGGTTTGCGCGGGGGCGGGCGCGCGGGGCAAGCCAAATTTCTCCAGTTGTTCTCGCAGGGTCATCCGGGTTGGCCGTAAATTCGCCCCGCTATCAAGGGGCGCTGGTTGTTGCGGGCTGGGGAGAGAACTCAAATCGCCTTGAAGAATCTCATCGATTTTTTCATCTTCGGGGGCCATTTGTGGTTCCCGCGCCGTCGCCAACATGGGATTCATCGTTGGGAGCGTCGTCTTGGGGTACAGCGCCATGTTATCCGCAATGTAGAGTGGAGAGGTTTTTGGAATCCAGGGCGTGGTGACACGGCCCAGATCCATGGGTTCCAGAATGTTGTGTGTCCCCTTGATCCGGTGCATCTCCAGACCAGTAACCAACCGGCTGTATTCATCCGCTTCAAGGCAGTAGGGATAGCCCAGCGCCTTCATGCACTCGATCCAGGGAGAGGAAAGCATCACCAACAGTTCCAATTCCTCGAAGGTGCAAGTAATCCGGCCATCGTCCGATAAGAGATCGTGATAGCCGTCTCGGGTCAGATTCACGGCGCGGTACAGATCCGGCAAAAACGACTCGACCGCCACGGCCCCGTCTCTTCTCCATTCAACGGGATGAATGGCGATACACAGCAAGGAGGAGAGCCCAAGCGCGGTTCCCAGCATCGCACGCTGATACGCGGGAAATCCGTTCAAATCGGCGGAAGCGCAGGCCAACGCCAGCTGGTCTCTCTGTGCTTTATAGCGAGCCGTGTAATCATGCCGTTCGAGCGTTTCAAAACGGCGAAAATACATATCCTTAATCAAAGTCGTGATCGCCAAAAGGGAAGCTTGCCGGGGTGTGATGAAGGCGTCTTCCAAGGAATCGGGATTAACCACCAAACCAAATTCCATCTCATCCAGCAGACGCAAAAACTCAGCGGTACACGCGGTTTCCACCCATCGGTCATGCTCAATTCCATAAAAGATCAACGTCTCAATAATGACCTTTGTATAAAACAGAAAATCCGCTTCGGGAAGAAAGGCGGGGTGAAAGTTCTCATTGGTACTGAGTGGCCCCTCTCCCACATACCAGGGAGAATCCTTCTTGTTATACTGGTTGACCCGATGCAGAAATCGTTTGTTGCGGGGCAGATTGACTTCCTGGTGCATCAACTGGCGTGTTTCACGGAAATGATCCCGGCTGGCCAGCAGAAAGGGATGCCCTAGCCCGTGTATCTTCCCGATGATGGATCCGGGAATCGGGGGAGCCGCCTTCCCAAACGACAAGGATTGACTCAACACCGCAGGAACGGCACAGAGAATCAGGACACAACACAAGAGACACGATACGAATCGATTCATAGGTTTCATTTCCAATTCCAGGTCCAGGAGAAGGATCGGACTATTCGACGCTTCGCTAGGATAGAGTCTTCTCGGTGGCTCCGTGCGATCCGCGCCGAGCCTACCCCATAGGATAACACAAACGCCCCAAAACAACAGAATCGCGCATAAAACCAAAACGCGCCCCATCTTTGCCATGGGGCGCGTGTATTGATTCAGAAAACCTGGGGAGGAGAGAGGTCTCACCTTCAGGCATTCGGGGGGCTCGTCTCAATACTCCATCATGAACATCGAGCCGGGATAGAATTCATCGGCATAGAGCAGATAGACTTCCACCCGGTCAATATACACCGTCGCGGTCCCCGCGCCTTCCTTGGCGGCGACTTGGATAAACGGGGTGATCGTTTGCACATCGCCATCCGGCTGGTAGAGACAGACAATCCGCTTGGAGGCCATCAGGTTGGTGGTGGTCTGCGGATTGACATAGGCGATCGAACCATCCACGCTCGCACCCGTAGACAGACTGCCCTTCAAGGCACCCAGGAACACCGAGGCCTCACTGCCCGGTTCCGCTTGAACATAGGCATGAATCAGCACCGGTAATCCAAAGGTTTGGATCTGGCTTGTACAGAAGACAAAGCAGACCTGATCCAGGTTGGCGGAGCCTTCCACGGGCCGGACCGTGACCATCAAGCCTTTTTGGTCTGCGGAAGCCGGATGAATCCCATCCAAGAGCATCATTCCGGGCTTGGCAAATCCAGCCGGGGTGCCTGGCGTGAATCCACTCAAGTACGCATCGGTCCAGCCATTCTCCGCGAACGTGGCTTTGTCAAACTCAAAGACAAAGATCGGTCCATGGATTGGCCGCTGCGTCGGAGTCGCGGTCGGTTCGGTGGTACCCGGAGTCGGCGTCGCCGGTTGGGGCGTAACTGTCGGGGTCGGGGTCAAATCCGGTTGCCGGGTTGGGGTCGGTGTGGGAGTATCCTGCACCGGCAGCGTGGGGGTGGGAGTAGGCACAATGATCGGCCCTTCCCCCCCCGGGGTGATGATCACGGTTTTTCCCGCGCTTTCGTTTCCATATTTGTCGTAGACGGTCAAACGGCAGGTATAAGGCACATCATTCTCAAAGCCGAGGGCAAAGTACATCAGGACATTACCCAAATCGAGAGGCTGGGCATCGTTGATGTACAGTTTGTAGCCCCCGCCATCCGCCACATCCGGGCTGACACTGGCTGACCACATCAGGTGAATATGCTGGTTATCGGCGACCCCATAGAATTTTTCCACATCATACGGTGCAGTTTTATTGGAATCGAGCATGAGCACATCCAATTTGACCGATTCCCCTGGCTGAACCGTGGCCTTGCGGGTCTCGGGATAGTACTTCGTCCCCGAATCAAAGGTGACGGGATACGTTCCGGGAGGAACGTTAGGTAAGGTATACACACCCAAAGCGTCGGTTTGTACGGTTTTGTTGTGCAAGCGGACATTGATTTCCGCCAAGGGGAATCCGGTCTTGGTGGTCACCTTGCCGGTCACCGTTCCCGCGATGACATCGTCCACGCTGCCCAAGAGCAGATTGTACTCACCCACGCCGTCGTTCCGTACACATTTGATGAAGTAAGTTCCTGGGGCCAAGTCAACATCCCGCGAGAAAGGCTCGGTGTTCCAGTACCGATAATCCGAACTGATCCGGGAAACCATGTTGGGCTGATAGAGTTCAACCGAAAAATATGTGGAGGAGCTGTTGTGGAACCATAGCCGGTATTTCCCTTCTTGAGCAATCTCAACTTGATACCAATCCACCGTATCGCGGTAGTATAAATCGGTATATCCCATCGAGCCTTGGACCAGTTCTCCCAACGCGATGGGCTGGGCTTGCGCGGCAAGGTGGTGCTCATCCGTATCCGGGAACTGCTGCGGCCTGAAGTTGGCAAAGAACTGGTAAGGGCCAAACCCATCCGCACGGTCTACAGAAACGTAGTAAGTTCCCGCCCGCAACGCATCACTGCCGATCGAGCGCGTGTCCTCGGTCCAATAGGTATACTGCTCATGCACCTTGGTCCTGAAATCCCCATAATACACTCGGAAGTAGAAATACCCGCTGCTTTTGGTTTTAAAAGTAAACCACAGGGCACCATCTTCTGGTAACTCTACTTTAAAGTAGTCACTGGTATCCATGCGCATATTGTTCTCATACCCCAAATGGCCCACATAGCCTTGGTTCAGGTCAATTTGGGTAATCAAGGTCGGATCCCAATCATCACCATTGATTTCGGCATCGTTGCTGCGGTTAGGGGTAAACTGGACATCGATGCTGTATTCTCCATACCCATCGGCGCGCCACAGTTGCAGCATGTATCGCCCCGCGGCGATGTTCGACTTGCCAATCGAGCGCGGCTCGGTTGTCCAGTAATTATAGGTTTCCCCATATTTGACGAACTGGTTGCCTGTAAACGAGTACAAAGTGAAGTACATATAGTGGGTATTCGTAGTCGTGGCGGTAATGGAGATCGAACCATCCTCGGGGATATCAAAGAGATAGCGGTCCATCATATCCGTCCAGCCGTTGCCGCCAAAGCCCAAATTCCCCATATAAGTCTGGTTGTAGGGAACCGGAGTCAGCAAGGAGTAGTCGTCATTCGGTTCGGCATCGATCTTCGTGACCGGGATATACTCCGTGGTCACACTGCACGGCGAGGTTCCATCCGCGCGCGCAACCATAACTTTGTAGTTTCCTGCCCGCAGATTTGGGATGGTAATATTTACAGGGTTATCATTCCAGTGGGTATATTTTTCAGAAATCCGCGTGATCCCATCCCCTTGGAATAACCGCAAATACACATACCCACTCGCACTCGCCTTCATCGAAACACTCAATTGCCCATCCTGTGGAAGAGAAACCTGGTACCAGTAGACGGGTGTTTCCGGAGATATCGTGATGGATCCGGTCGATCCATTCGGGTCCAGCGTTTCGGCATCCAATCCAGCCGGGACAGGAGGATTTTGTTCGGCAAACGAGAGGACAAGACTGTAGCTCCCCCACCCGCCACCGCGGTTTAAACGGAGGTAGTACGTTCCAGCGATTAGATTGTTGATCGTGGTCGAGCTGCTGATATACCGGAGACTCGCGTCATAGGTCTCATAGCCGAAAGAGAGGCCACTGCCCGCATCCATCTTGGCGCTATAGGTCAGGCTGCC
>JAVFAP010000386.1:0-4628 GCA_034002445.1 bacterium
GGAAGAGCGGACGCGGGAGTTGCGAGAGGCGAACCAGAAACTGATGGAACTGGATGAAATGAAAACGGCGTTTGTCTCGCAGGCCTCGCACGATCTGCGCACACCGTTGGCAGCGATCAAGGGCAGCCTCGATAACTTGGTGCTGGGGGTGGCGGGAGATTTGTCGGATAAGCAGCGGCGGATTTTGGACCGGGCCAGCCGTTCGGTCGACCGGCTGACCGATTTGATCAATGATATTCTGGATTTGTCGCGGATCGAGACCGGGCGGACCAAGTTGGAAAAATGCAAGATTGCAGTGAATACCATCGCCGAAAGTGTGGTGCAAGAGAACAAACCCGCGGCGGAGTGGAAACGGATCACGATACGATACCAAAACCCGACGGAACCCCTGTATGTGTACGCGGACGCGGGCAAGATGCAGCGGGTGTTTGGGGAACTGGTCAACAATGCCATCAAGTATACGCGTGAGGAGGGAACGATCGACCTGCTGTTGGACGAAGCGGAGGGGATGATTCGCTTTTCAGTAAAGGATACAGGCATTGGGATGAACGCCGAAGAATGCAAGCGAATATGGGAGCGGTTTTACCGGACGGTGGATTCGCAATTTTTAGCGAAAGGTTCGGGCCTGGGTTTGTCAATCGCCAAAGAACTGGTGGAGATGCATGATGGGAAAATCCGGGTTGAAAGTGAAAAAGGCAAGGGCAGTTGTTTCCGGGTGCTCTTGCCTAAGATGGAGATCAAGGCGAGAGCAGAGAAAGAAAAGGAGGTTGTGTCGTGACAGTGAAGACGATTGTCATTGTGGATGACGAAGAGGAGTTGCGCGACAATTTGCAGGATTTGCTGGAGTTTAAGGGGTACCGGGTGATTTCGTTCCCTACTGGGGAAGCGGTGCTGGCGGAGATCGATTCGATCGCGGTGGACTTGGTGCTGCTTGATATTCAATTGCCGGGCATCGATGGGATGCAGGTGCTAGAGCGGCTGCGTCTGACACATCCCACCCTGCCCATCGCCATGGTGAGCGCGTCGTCGATCCCCAGCGTGTTGGAAGAAGCGAAGCGCAAAGGGGCGAATCAAACCATCTTGAAGCCCTACTCGCATACGGAGATGCTGAAAGCCATCCACACCCTGCTGGGAGAGACCGAGGGATCATAACATGGATGTGGAACGGAAACGGATTTTGATTTTGGATGACGAGGACGAGATCCGCGAAAACCTGTTGGATTTTCTGGAGTTCAAGGGATTTGATGTGCTGGAGGCGGGGAATGGGCGGGAGGGATTACATCAGTTGGAAACCTGTGAACCGGATCTGATCATTAGCGATCTGATGATGCCGGACATGGGCGGGCTGGAGTTTTTGAAAAAATTACAAAAGCAAGAGCGTGGGATCCCGGTGGTGATCATGACGGCGTTTGGGACGATGCAGTACGCCATCGAGGCAATGAAAAGCGGGGCGGTGGATTTTTTGACCAAACCGCTGGATTTGCCCTATACCTTGCAAGTGATTAACCGGGTGGTGGCGCGCAGCGAGATGGAGAAGAAACTGAAGGAACAGCAACGGCAACTGGATGAGGATTTGCGCCACGCGGCATTGATTCAGCGTTGTTTGCTGCCCGATCCAATCGAAACCAAGGCGATCTCGCTGCATTACCGGTTTGAGCCTCTGATCGCGATCGGAGGGGATTATTTGACGGTTCATAAGTACAGCAAGACCAAACTGGCGGCGGCTTTGTATGACGTGGCAGGCCATGGGGTGTCAGCGGCGCTGACGGGGGGGATGGTACATAACCAGTTGCAGCAGCTCTTGGAGGAGGGATTGACACCGCCCAAGGTATTGGACGCGCTGAATCAGCGGCTGATTAGCCGGGTGGGGCAGACGGGCATGTTTATCACCATTGTGTTGGCAGTGATCGATGTGGAAGCGGGGCATATGGTGGTCGCCAACGCGGGGCACCCGGATTTAATCCTATGGAAGAAAGAGGCCGATTGCGTGGAGCGTATCGCCTCACACATGCCGCCCTTGGGGATGACGCTGCATCTGCTGGGCGAGGCGAATCAGAGCGAGGTGGCGATCGACAGCGGCGACCGGGTGATTTTTTACTCCGATGGGTTTATCGAGGCAACCACGCCGGAGGGGGTGATGCTGGACAAGGGGGGATTCGAGCAGATTTTGCTGGAACACAGGCACTGTGGGCAACTTGATTTTATCCAGCATATTTTTGATTCGATGCAAGCCCATCACCAGGGGGCGCCGGATGATGACTTGACTCTGCTGGTGGTGGATGTGAAGGAGCGGATTCAGCATGAGGAGTGAGAGACCCAGAATCTTTGTACTATTTACCCTACAGGAAAAAAGCCCCTCAACCGAGGGGCTTTTTGGTGGGACTTGATTACGTTGGAACGGAGATTAGAAGAGGCTCCACGCGGAGACGGGGGTTTCCAAGGGTTCGGTCCCTTCCGCACGGGCGGTGGCTTTCGGTTCGGCGACGGTGCGGTACATGATCCATCGGCCCTGCCCCATGTAGGTAACGCTGGGATGGTAGTTGCGGTCGACGTTGTAGGTCTGGGTGCCGATTTCGCCAACGCCGGAGACGGGATTTTCATCCAGTTGGAAGGTGAGCCCGTCATCGGTAGAGACGAAGGACTGGATGGGGCCGGAGGAATTGGCGCCGCAACCCCACGCGTACCAGACGCCGTCTTTGTCGTGGTGTTTCACGACGGATGAGAATTCGATCCCGTCCATGCCTTCGATGCTGGAGACACCGGTATCGCCCGCCCAGGTCCAGGCCTTCCCATCAGAGGAGGTATAGCGGTAGAGCCGCTTGGTGCCAAGAAAATCGGCCACTGCCGCGATTTCGGGTTCTTCACAGCGAACATAGGCGACAAAACTGCCATTGTCGAGGCGGAAAACGGCGATCCGTTCGGTGGGGCCGTACTGCAAGGGATCGGGTTCGGCGATGCCGGTAACCCAGTCATCTTGTGTCCAGTTCACACCATCGCTGGAGACACAGGAAGAGATGTAGTAGCCGCCCTGACGCTGGTCGGCGGTATACCACATGCGGAACTGGCTGGGGCCGGTCTGAACCACGAAGGCTTTGCTTTGCTGGCTGGAGGAGAAGCCTTTGCAGAGTTGGTAGTTGGTCCAGGTTTTGCCATCGACATCGGTCGATTCGGCGTAGCCCAGATCTTTCCCGCTACTGGCGTCGTACCAGGCCCGCCACTTTTGCGCTGTTTTGTCATAGATGACGCAACCGTAGTAGGCCCGTTTATCTCCCAGGGTTTGATTGAGGATGACCGGGTTGATGCTGACATCATCGGTCCAGGTGATGTCGCTGGGAGCGGCCATCGCCAGGGTTGCGGAGAGCAGCAGCCCGCCGAGGATGCTCCACGAAAAAAGCCGTTGTTTCATTTTGTTTCTCCTTTTCGAAAATACAGTATTGCTCTGACCAAGCAGAACGAGTTTGTGAACAAAGAGTTACGCATTGAGGTGGTGATTCATGCGGTCGATGGCTTCGTCAATTTCCTGGGTATTTTTAAAACCGATGACGATGGCATCGACGCAATCCAAGTCCATGACAAACTTGATGGAGGCATCGCGGACGGCGGGATCGGTGAAATCGCCGTTGCCGATCAGTTTCATCCCGATGACGCCCGCGCCCGCGTTGTGAATCTGGCGGATGTGTTCGACGCAATGATCGACGTTGCCTTTTTCGTTCCAGTCGTCGTTTTCGTTATCCATATGGGTGCCGTCGTGATTGACGCGGAGCAGGGCGACATCCATCCATTGCGAGTTTGCCATGGCGTGGAGGGGCTTGAGACCGTGGACGGAGGCGCCCTTGGAGCGGATCAGTTGTTTGTCCTTGGCATCGTTGAGAGCGTCCATGGATTTTTTGAGTTCATCCGTCCAGTTGGCGCTGCGGGCGCAGTGGAGGAGAAACGAATCGAAATAGTCGGTGTTCCATTCCTTGCGGAAGCGGTCAATTTCTTTCCAGGGATCGCGGTCGGGGCCGATTTTCATTTTGGTCTGCACGGTGTAGGTGTCGCGATCCAGGCCTTTGAGGGCTTCAGAGACCATCGCCTGCATTTTGCCATCGCCGTAGGAGTCGGCGGTATCGAAGAAGCGGACGCCACGTTCGTAGGCGTAGCGGATGACGCGGGTGAGTTCCTTTTGGCCCAAGGCCAGCTGGACCTGCCCGCTGTTGGTGCCGGTTCCCATCCCCAGGCGAGTGACTTTGACGCCGGAGTTCCCCAGGGTAACCCAGTCGGTGGCGGAGCGTTTGGGCTGGGCAATGGCGGAGGGCATGAGCCCCAATCCCGCGGCGGCGGCGAGCCCGGTACGCAGAAAGTGACGACGTGATAGATTAGCCATGATTTACCTCTACTCTACAATGGATTTGTTATCTCATTATTATGAAGAAATGCCTTTTGTGTTTGAGGGGCCGTGGCACGGATGGATGGGCGGATCAAACCTTCAAGGCACTGCCTTTGATGGACCGCTGTATTATATAGAAGAATGATCGATATAGCAAATAGAAAAGGAGAAAAGTTAGAAATGAAAGAGCCCGGTTTTAGAAAGTGGAGCGGAAGGAGCCTGTCCTTGTTTTGGGGGGTGGGGCTGGTCATGGCGATTT
>JAVFAP010000387.1:0-4626 GCA_034002445.1 bacterium
GGGGCTATCGGTGGTTTTGGGCATCGTGAAAAGCCATAATGGGGCGATGGCGATGGAAAGCGCGTTGGGGCAAGGAACGACATTCAAAGTGTATTTGCCGATTCATGAAGAATCGGTTGCCCCTTTGAAATCCGCTGACGATGTTTGCAAAGGAAAGGGAGAGCGGATTTTATTGGTTGATGATGAAGAGATGCTGATTCAATTAGGGACAAGAATGTTGCGATCGTTGGGGTACGAAGTGATATCCTGTCTTGGAAGCGAAGAAGCGTTAAAATTGTTTGGAGCGAATCCTAACCATTTCGATCTTGTTTTGACCGATCAGACCATGCCCAAGATGAAAGGCACTCAATTGGCGCAGGAAATCAAAAAAATTCGTCCGGATATCCCCATCATCCTTAATACAGGGTTCGACGAACGCTTACAAGAAGATCAATTGCATGAGGCCGGAATTTCCGAAATGATGATGAAGCCCTATACCATACATGATTTGAGCTATGTCATATCGAAATATTGCCAAACTTAGACTATATGTGACTTTTTTGTCGCAGCGGCAGATGCATGCTGGGAAGCGTGAAAGACCGTGTGCAGTGGTTGGATGAGTTTTGGGATGGAGATGGTATCCATGGGGGAGCAGGGTGGGGCATGATGGTGGGCTCGTCTCGCTACACTCTTTTTGAACTCACCTTACGCTCTCTTACCCCAACCATCGTTCAACTATACCTACGATGAATCGGGCACCGGGCTGCTCTATATCCGGGAAGTGGTGGGCGGCACCAAAATCCGCTTCCATTGGGAAGGCTACGATCTCTACCTGGAAGAGGTGCAATCCGGCAGCACCTGGATCAGCAAGTATGCCTCCATGAACCAACCTGTCTTCTCGGCAAGAAGGGGTACGGACATGCCATACCCCTTCTTGAGTTGTGTTTCTGTTTGCCGAATCAGTCCAGCAGAAAGCCTGGTTAATACAGCATAAAGTCTGCGACTGCCGTCGGGATTTTTGGGGCTTCGAGGCCCAGGGCATAGCCAATCGCTTGCAGCATCAATTGCCGTCCCGCGGTTGTCGAATCGGTATACCCATCCAGCATGTGCCACATCATCACCCGCAAACCTGGAGAAGTGGTGTTATTGACCATCGCACTCTTTTCAATCACCCACAGCAGCGCCCGGTTGGGGTTGGCGGGATCTGTGGCCAGCACTTTGACTCCCGCTGGCGGATTGTCCAGCCGCCCCATGCTCATCTCGGTTGGGTACACTTGCACAACCCCCAGATCGAATCCCTGGGTGATGGGGTGGGTATTGTCGATGATGTTGATCGAGGTCGCGTTCACGGTCCCATTGCCCACACCGGCTTGATAGGCGAAATCATCCCCGACTGCTTGCTCGGTCACGACCATGGGGACCGCGCTGTTGACGTGGTAGTTCTTCCCGGCCACATTGCCGGAACCCACGGATTCGCTAATGAACGCCATATCCACCCCGCTGAGTGTGTCGGGCATGACATAGCCGGGTTCGTTTCCATCATCATAGAGGGTGATCTGGGTTCCAAACGCGGTCCGGATATCCGAAACCAGGATCTGGTCACTGATGCCATTCAGAGGCACATCCATGAAGACGGCCACGGTCTTCCCGCTGGACGGAATCGGAATCCCTTCCACCGCGATGCGGTTGGGCGCGCCGATGGGCATGGGCGCGTCGGTACCCACTCGAACGCTTCCGGTGAACGTTCCCGCCATGCTCCAGCTGTTTGTTGTGGAGGGTGGGGTGAGTGTATAGGTCAATTTCGCTTCCTGCCCGGTTATGCCGGTCAAGTCCCATTGGATGGTTCCATCGGCCCCGGTCTGGATGGTTCCGCCTGTAACGGCCAGATTGCTGATCAAAAAGTCCAGGGGCGGGGTTTCCAGCACGCTAACGGGATCCGACACACCGTCCCGCACCGCGACGGTCACGGTCACGGTGGCTTTTTCACCGGTTCGTAAGAACGGCTTATCGATCCCGTGTCCCACGATGGCCTTCGCATTCAGATCAAAGGTGCTCAAATTGAGGTTGCGGTTGGTGGTGACGACGATAAAGTCCACGCTGGCGTCGTCTTCCCGGTTGCCGATGTAGAAGAAATGCTCGCCCACATCCAGTTGGAATGCCCGCGGATTCTCCACCGGATTCTCCCGCGAGACCCAGTCATATAGGTACGTTTTCGAACCGCTGATATTCCATTGCGTCGTGGCGTCCGCGGCGGGAATTTTATCCAGTTCGAAGAAGAACGAGTCGCTGTTGCCATCCTCCCCCCGAGCGTAGCCCACGACGTAGTAGGTGCCAGCCTTGGTGATTTGCACCGGGATCTCCACCGCATGCCCGCCAGAGGTGTTCATAGACATCGCCGCCACCCCGCTGGGCAAGCGGGGATCACCAACCAGCCCCCACAGATGATTCGCTTCATAGGGGGCAAAATCTTCGATTTCCAGTTTCGTCGGGAAGATGGGGTCGATCTTCACCGGGGTCATGGTCATGCCCCATACGGGCATTTTCGGCAAGATGGCATTGCCCCCGATGTAGACGGTTTTGCTGCCATCGGTATAGGTCCCTTGCCAGGCGACGGTTTTCGCGCTCCCCAGGGTGACATCATAGGTCAGGCTGGCTTCGCTTGTCTGGTTTGTCAGCACCCAGTCAAAACTGCCATCGGCGTTCAGGGTGAATTGCCCGGTTGTAGCCTTCATATTGGTAAAACGGGCGCCGATCGGCGGGATTTCATGCACGGTGGTACTAGCGTTTTGCCCAGTCCGAATCTTCGCCGTGAGTTTCACTCCGGTCAGCGTCGCGTTCGGGGTCAAGGTATCCGTGGGGAGAATCCGCTCGATGGTGAAGGGGAACTCCTGGACGGCAACATTCTCAAATTCAAACACGCCTGTTTCCGCCGCGGTTTGGGCGGTCACCGCCAGGCCCACATAGACTGGATCCTGCATCGGCACCACTTCGGTCCGAATCAGCACCGGCTGGTTGCTGGTGTTGAAGGTATAGAAATAAAACGTGTTGCCGAAGCGCTCCAGCCGGACTTTCCCAGTGTGAGTATCCGTCAGCCCGCCAGGCTCAGGGTCCCCGTCGGTCTTGGTCGCCCCGCCTTTGATTGAGCGGAAGGTGGGATACACCGACATCTCGGCGGAGTTGGTCCCCCGTTTGGAACTGTCCGCCGTCATCAGGAGAGACGCGTGCACCGAATCGTTGGTCAATTCCTGCCGGATCATCAGCCCGCCATAGCCGTACAAGCCAAAGGGGGTTGGCGTCCCTTCGATGGCGAAATTACCCGTCATCGCCTTGTACAAAAACGTGAACTCGTCCGCGTAGGCCCGATACCCAATGGTGCTGCCCAGGGTATCGATCTTGTAAATGCCATTATTCAATTCCACGAGACTGATCAGGTCCACATCCGGACCGCCGATTTCCATCGAGTCGTCAAAGAGACCCAATGGGGCGGTGAACCCAGTCGATAAACCCAGGATCAGCAATCCGAAAATCAAGCCATTCCGTTTCATAAACTGCCTCCTGTTTCGATGAATAAATTAAGCCGCCTTATTTTCTCACAAAACAAGACTGAATGCAACTTAAAATCTGGATGAATTGCTGGGATGGGGTGGAGTCCGGGACAGAGAACCCTTCAGCAGGAAATGGAGGACTGTGTCAAGTGGGGACAAACCACCCCCGCGCGGGTGCGCGGGAGCCATCGAAGGAGTATTTGGGATGTCTGCGATTATTGTGCGGTGGGATAATCCAGCAAGTACTGGTTGAGATACTCGTTCCATGAGACCGAGGCACTTTCCGAGGCGGGCAGCACCACATCCGCCAGCGCTTTTTTCTCCGCAAGGACGCGCCATTCGGGGATGAGGCTATCGATCATTGCGTCATACGAGGGATACAAGCGGCTTCGCATGGTGTCCAAATCTTCCTTGGATACGGTGGTCAGGGTTGAAAACCAAAAGCGGAACTCATCAAAATTATCGGTATACCGCCGGGCGACCTCATCGGGCTTCTCTCCGTTCAGCACAACCTCTTCACTGGCGGCCAGCAATTTTCGCCCGAACTGTTGCTGCGCTGGAAACTCCCACGGAGAAATATCGATATTATCCTTGATGAACTGGCGGATTGCATCCGTACTGAGAGCGATTTGATGTTCGGCCAGCAGGCGGATTTCGGTATCATAGACTTTCTGGTATTGCTCTGGGGGGATGGTGACCGATGGAATGGGAGGGGCGCTCGTTACCAGCAGTTCCGGTTCCGGCGCTTCCACAGGCCGCTGCGCCAAATAAAAGGCACTGATGAGAATGGCGGATAGGACCAAGACGGTGATCAGAGAGGCGTAGAGTTTTTTCATGGTTTTTTGGATGGTGGTTAAAAATGTGCGTATGGCCTGTTTGCCCTAAGTATAATGGGCGGGCTGGAAGAGGGAATGGGATTGGATCGTGCGTTGCCGGGCAGCCAGCCTGCGAAACCAAGGGGAATTTGACCCGGCTAAAATACAACGGGCAGACTGTTCAGCCTGCCCGCGCGAAAAAAAGAATAAAACTGACTAACATTACCTCCCCAGAGGTGTCCACCTCTTTCGATTTATATTTTATCACCAACTTCCATGAGAAGAAA
>JAVFAP010000388.1:0-4601 GCA_034002445.1 bacterium
CCACGCGCTTCTCTTCCGCCCAGCAATAGGCGGAAAGCCCCAGCGAATAGGCCCCCGCGGCACTCCCCATGATTTTTAAAAACGGTCTACGTTTCATCGCCTCACCTCGTTGGTCAGATTAAAAAAACTGTCGCTATTGTACATGATTTTTTGGGAACGGACCAATGGATACTCCCACCCGCTCGCTTGCGTTCGGCCCTGCCGGACAAGTGCCTCATTACTCTTTCAACCCCGTGACCGGCTGCCCCTCCATCATCGAAGAATCGGGGTAAAGAACAACCCAATCCTCTTCGGCCACCCCCTCCACAAGTTCCATCTCGCGATCTCCCCGCAGCCCTAAAGTTACTGGATTCTTTCGGAGGGTGCCACGATCCAGGCAATAGACAAAATAGACTTGATCCTCTCCTTGCATGATCGAAGAGCGGGGAAGCGTAAGCGCGTTCTCTTTTTTTCCTTTGATGAATTGAGCCTGAACCTGATACCCTACCCCCAGTTTGGCAGGAGGGGAATCGATCGCGGCGATCACATTCACGCGCTGCTGTTCCACCCCCAGGGACGAGAGTTTGGTAAACCCCGCCGGCTCGATCCGCACCACCTTCGCCCGGATCTTCTCCATCCCCGCCGCCGCCTCCAACCAGACTTCCGTCCCCAGGGAAATCTGTAGCGCGTCTTGGGTCAAAACATCCGCAATCGCTTCCAACCGCGCCAGGTCGCCGATCCGCATCAATTCTGCCCCCGCGTTGAGAGTCCGGTCACCATCCTCATAGCGTTCCAATACCACCCCGTCGATGGGCGCGCGCAGTTCCGCTAACTGGTAGTCATGTTCGGCTCGGGTCAGACGCGCCTGGGCTTGCGTAAGTTGATGAACCAGCACCTCACGCTCCAGATGTTTCCGCCCTAGATATTCCTGCACCAGCCGCGGCCCCGTCTGCACGGCGGTCAAGATCGCTTTCATCGCGGCGTAGGTGAATTCTTCTTTCTTCAGATCGATCCCAGCGGTTTCGGCATCGAGCGCGGCATCATCCAGGCGGCTTTGGGTGATGGATTGATCACTCGCCATCTTCTCCAGCCGGGCCAGTTCCTTGGCATACCGGTCCGCCCGGGCAACCTGGGCCTCGACCTGGGCTTTGGCAGCCTTGATGGATTCCAGTGTCGATTCCACCATGGCTTGGGTTTGCACCGCGGCCGTTTCTTCCAATTTGTTATACTCATTGACCAGAATCTGCGCACGCAGTTCCTCCACCAGGGCCCGCGCCTCCTCCCGCTCCGTCTCGAACGGAACCCGGTCATATAACCCCAATTCCTGTTCTTTTTTCACCGCGTCTCCTGGCTCCCACTCCAGTCGGCCGATCCGGCCCGCAACAGGCATCGTAATCAAATAGGTGTCTTCCAGCCGCGTTTTTGCCGGTTCAGAAAACGATTCCACCATTGCCACCCGCTTGGGCTGGACCATCTGAACCGCCTTCTTTTCGGAACAGGCCCAATTCAACAGCAGCGCCACTGCCATTCCAGCACAAATAAAATTCATTCGATGCAAACCAAGTACCATGCTTTACTCCTTCACTTGCAGGACATCCAGCCAGGGGAGTTTTTTGATCAGGCGCAGCACCAGACGCTGCGCCAGCCAGACAAATCCCATCATCAGGCTGACCGCCAGGATCAGCTGCCGGAGACGAACCACCACCGGAAAGCGGTACAGTTCGGTGTTGTACGCCATCGCCAGCCCATGCAGCAGCACCATACCCAGGTAAATGCCCAGGATCATGCCGAGGACATTCAGCAAATAACTTTCCCCAGAAAAAATACGGGCAACCTGCCGCGGGGTATAGCCCAAGACACGCAAGGTCCCCACATCCCGTTGCCGCTCACTGAGCGAAACCAGCGCGGCGTTCAATACACTGCCAAAGGCGATCATACCCGAAAACAGAACCATCACCGCGATCATCCCATTCATCGTATCCCCAAACGTTTTCTGTAAGAGTTCAAACACCTCCAGCCGCCGGCTCACGCCCACCACCGCGGGCCGCCGCTTCCAATCCCTCATCAAGCCATCCCCTCCCTCTTTGTCCAATGCCATGAAGTACACGCTGTTGGCCACCCATTCTTCGCCCAGCAAGCGGCTGAGATAAGGGAGGTGAGCATAGGCCGCCAAGCCAAAGTACGAATCCGCGATCCCCACAACCGGGGCCGTTCCCTGCTCTCGGCGCGCGATCAAGGGCTGGATGCGGATCGACTCCCCCACGGAGACGTGGAGGAGTTCCGCCAGTTTCTTGGTCAGTACAATCCCCGTTTCAGGAATAGCCAACGGGCGCCCCTGCAGATCCAAGGGTGTGCAAAGCACATCGCCGGGCAGCAAGCCAATCACCCCCGTTCGTTTACTATAAAGACCATTTTTCAAGTCACAGACCACCGATAGTTGGGTATCGGCTACCGCGTGGGAGGGGAAATGGCGCAGTTCCGACTGAAGCCCCCGCCCCACCGGATCCCGCAAGGCGATGGTGTAATCCTGATGGGCGACGCGGTTGAATTCATGGTTCATCAGGGAATTCAAGCCATCCATGTTGCACAGCGACATGACAATCAAAGCCGTGGAAATCGCGGCGGCGAAAACCGAGACCGCACTGCGGAACGGATTGCGAAACACCGTGCGCAAAATCATCTTCCACGCGAAGGGCAGCCGCCGCCACAAGGCGGGGAGTCGTTCGGGTAAAATTTTGCCCCATTTTTCCGGTGCGGCCGGCCGCATGGACTCCGCCGGCTGCATAGATGCCGCATCCCGCACCGCCTTGATTGTCCCCAGCACGGAGAACAGCACCGCCAGCCCGGCCCCTTTGAGAATCACCATCGGATACAAATGGGGGTCGATTTGCGGCAAGGCAAAAAAAGTGCGGTACAGTTGCACATAGAACCCTTGCAGCCACATCCCAAACAAGACACCCACGCCCGCACCCAACAAGCCGATCAGCACCCCATATCCCAGGTAATGAACAAACACCTGCCGGGTACTGTAGCCCAAGGCTTTTAAGGTTCCGATGATTCCCCGTTGCTGTTTGACCAGCCGCCCCACCAAGATATGAAGAACCAGCGCCGCCACCATCAAAAAAATCGTGGGGGTGATTTGGGCCGAAACTTTCAATCCCTGCAGTTCATCCGCCAAGAACCGCACCGAGACTTGATCCCGGTACGCAACGGCTTGCGATACGCCATATCGATCGAGATCGTCTTCCATCTCCCGGAGCAAGAAATCCAGAACCGTCTCGCTTGGGGTATCCACTGTGCCAAGAATCTGGTTTATGGCACCATCCAGATCACTTGATTCCGCCAAAAACGATTCGGGCAGATAGAGCACTCCATAATGCTCGGGGTCGGGTGCGAACCCGCCCCCGGGTGGGATCAGATACACAAACTCTGGCGCCATCGCGGTCCCGACCACAAGCAGATCGTGCTGCTTATCCAACAGCTGCACCTGGATGCGGGCTCCGGGTTCCAGCCCATTGGCCTGGGCAAAGGCATGATCCACGATCACTTCATCTCGGTCCTGACCTGAAAACCAGGTTCCCGTACGCAGAAGGACGTTGTTCAGGATCGGCTGGCGTTCCAGCGGCAACGAAAAAGCGATACCCGCGATCGGCTGACAAATTCCCGGCCAGTCGATCAGCACCGCTTGCTGGATTCGGCCCCGGGCTTCCCGCACATGAGGCATGGCTTGGATCAGATCCACCACCCAGCGGGGGGCTCGCTTGCAATACACCGCGAAATCCGCCAAGCGGTAGGCGCTGTAGTAGTCCTGGCAGGCGCGATCCAAATCCAGGTACACCGCCGCCATGCCGATATACACCCCCACCCCAATAGCCATGATCGCCAACAGGGCCGCCAAGGCCCCCTTGCGCGCCCAGAGATCGCGCCGGATTTTGCGCCAGAACAGCCGGCTTACCATCGCACCGACTCGACGGGCTGGGGATACGCATTGGTTTCGATGGTATAAATCCCCCCATCCCGGATATGCGCGATCCGGTCGCCCAGGGTGGCGATGGCGGTGTTATGGGTAATGATGACAATCGTCTTACGCATGGACTGCTTGAGTTCAAGCAGAAGAGAAAGGATTTGCTTGCTGGTTTGTAAATCCAATGCCCCCGTCGGCTCATCACAGAGGATTAGACGGGGATTGCTGACCAGAGCACGGGCGATCGACACCCGCTGCTGCTCCCCCCCGCTGAGTTGGGCAGGAAAATGGCTGGCGCGGTCTTCCAACCCAACCAGACGCAACGCCTCGGCGGGCTCCATGGCTTCAGCCACGATCTCGGCCGCGACCTGCACATTTTCGATTGCCGTGAGGGAAGGGATTAAATTATAGAATTGAAAAATAAAACCAACCTGGGTTCGGCGGTACTCGGTCAGTTCCACATCGGATGCCTGCGCCAAATTACGTCCCAGGTACAAGATTTCTCCGGACGAAGGCCGGTCCATCCCCCCAATCTGATTCAACAGGGTGCTCTTGCCGGACCCGCTGGGCCCGATCACCGTGAGCATCTCGCCGGTATGGATATCGATCGAGGTATCGCGTAGGGCAACCACCTCGATCTCCCCCATCCGGTACACTT
>JAVFAP010000389.1:0-4593 GCA_034002445.1 bacterium
ACGACGCTCTTCCGATCTCAAATAATCGATATCCAGCAACGCCATCGTTCGGGGAACCGGGGGCTGGGAGTGGTGCGTGATGGCGTGATCGTAATAGTTTCGGAATGCTGCCCGGTTGGGTAAATTGGTCATCTGATCCAGCTGGGTGAGCCGTGAGACCTGTTTGGCCCGTTCTAACAGGGACGTCACGGCCGCGCTGAGAATTTTGGGGTCAAACGGCTTGGTGTAATAGGCATCCGCGCCCAGGACCAGGCATTCCGATTCAAAATGTTTGGCGGTCCGGGCAGAGAGAACCAGAATGGGAAGAACGGCGGTCCGGGCATCCTCACGCAGCTGGACCAGAAAGTTGCGGCCGTCCATATCGGGCAGATCCAGGTCCATCACGATCATATCGAAACGTCGGCCCGCGATCGCTTGATGTGCTTCTGCGGCGGTGTGAACATTCTGGCAATGACAGTTCTGGTTGGTCAAGATCAGATGAAGCAAATGCGAGATATCGGGATCTTCTTCAATCACCAAAATATACTGGAGTTCCTTCCGGTCTGCGCTGATCTTGTGCAAAATGGCTAGCAAGTCATCGAGGGTTTCCATCGCCTTTTCATCAGAGGCCGATTCCACCCGCGCCGCGGCTTCGGAAATCTCCGGGAAACCATAGGTTTTTCCCGAACCTTTGAGGGAATGGGCGATACGGCGAATGGAACTGACTGATTCTTCGGGACTGGCTGAGTAACTGGCTTTTGCGTTTTCAAGTGCATCCAATCTTGAAATCACATTGGCTCGGTACCACGATTTCAGGTCTTCAAACATGGATCATCCTTGCGAATGCTGTGTAACGTTTTATCTATTATGACGTATTCATTTGAATTGTGAATGTGGAGCCGCGATTTTCTTCACTTTCCACAAAAATTGTATACCCCATCAGATCACAAAGGGATTTGCAGATTGCCAATCCAAGCCCGGTTCCTCCATATTTGCGGCTGGTGCTGGGATCTCCTTGCTGAAACCGGTCAAAAATGGTTTCCAGTCGCTCTGCGGGGATCCCAATGCCGGTATCCCGCACCACGATGTGGGTGAGATGATGGCCTGGCCCGGTCTTCAATTCCAGCCGGATCGATCCTTCCTCGGTAAACTTGATCGCATTATCCAAGAGATTGAGCAAAATTTGTTTCAGCCGCTGCCGATCAGTGCGCAGCGGACGCACGGTATCCGGAAGGTCATGTTCCATGATGATGCCTTTACGACAGACTTCATCCTCAAATTCATCCCGCAGTTCCTGCAGGAGGCTGGGGACTTGCACCATCTCCCAATCCAACTGCACCCGACCCGCCTCGATCATCGAGAGATCGAGGATATCATTGATCAGATGCAGCAAATGGCAGCCATTGGTCAAGATGCGTTGTAAGTACGTCTGTTCCTTGGAGGGGAGGGCGATGGAGGGTTTTTCCAGCAGGATTTTGGTGAATCCGATGATGGCGTTGAGGGGAGTGCGTAGTTCATGGCTCATGGTGGCCAGAAATTGGCTTTTCGCGATATTGGCGGCTTCCGCCGCTTCCTTGGTGGCTTGCAGTTGGAGCGCGGCTTGCTTGCTTTCGGTAATGTCCCGGAATATGCTGCGCGTCGCGACCGGGATTCCTTTTTCAAAACGGCAGTTGATATTGCCGGATACAGTCAATACCCGTCCGCTCTTGGTTACGAACTGCACCTCCAGCCCTTGCATCGATTCGCCTCGGAAAATCGCCTCGAGGACCTTTAGACAATGAGGTTGGTATTCCGGGTGGATGATATCCCATAGCGTAATTGAATCGATTTCATCCGGACGGTACTCCAAGCGCTCCAGCCAGGCCCGATTGACGTAACGAAACTTACCATCCGGTGTCACGCTTTGGATGAGGTCGCTGGCGTTATCCAAAAAGTCCTGCAAGGATTCCTCGCTGGCGCGCCAGGCGTTTTCCGCTTTCTTCCGCTCCCAGGCGTTGGTAAAAATCTCACCTAGAATTTTGAGCAGCAAAATCAAATCGGGTGTCCATCGTTTCTCTCGACCGATGGTATGGACTCCCAATAGCCCAATCACTTGATTTCCAAACCGCAATGGCACGGTCAGGAAGGAATGGGCGTGCAGCCGCTCATAAACCGCTCGTGCCAAGATCGCCTGTGCGGGCAACACCGCGTTGGGATCGATTCCCACATAGTGGTGCTTCTCCAGTTGTTTGATCCACCATTCTTCCGGGGAAATAGGGCATTGCAACAGATAGTCCCGTTCGGGAGGAATCGAGGGAGGGCACCATTCAAAAACGGTTTCGATCCGTTGACGATTCTTGGAAAACAAGAGAATTATACATCGGTCGGCATGAACAAAATCCGCCACAATTGGCAGGGTGTTTTGGATATTGGCATCAATGGCCTGCACCGGAAGATTGATGAATTGGGTGGAGATATTGGCGATAAATTGCTCAAAAGCCAAGCGCTTCTGCAAATCCTGTTCGTTGGCCTTGCGCTGGGTGATATCACGCAGCACGCAAATTACACCTTGGATTGCTCCAGAGTCATCGCGGATGGGATCGATCCGGATATCGGCAATCCGCTCTTCCCCCGTTCGGGTTAAGATTCGTTCTTCACTGTTCCAGGAATGGCCTTCCTGAAGAATCAGCTGAACCTGGCGCCGGAAATTGGACCCGAAGAATAACGCTTCCGGTATGGTGGTTTTCAAATCCTGGATGGGGTACTCGATTAACTGGGTGAACGCGGGGTTCCCATACACCGGCTGCTCTTGGGGATTCAAGATCAATACAGCATCCCCCGTGCTTTCCATTCCCCTGTGTATCCAGGGCAATGGGGCCGTCACGGTTCGCGCTGTTTGGCAGTTCCACCGCAAATCCCAGCGCTTGGGAATGAGCAACGCCAGCAGTACCGCCCCACCTTGGATCGCAATATGGGGTGCATAAGGTTGGGATCCGACAGCCAGCAGCAAACCGAACCAGGTTGCCAGCAACACTCCCAGATTGAGAAAGAACCACGAGGGGAGGGACATGACACAACCAAGCAGGATTGTGATCAACGCGAAATGGGCGAAGGCGACCGGCGTCTTCTCTTGAGTGATAAAAATCACACAATACACCAAAAGCAACCCGTGGATTCCTGTCCAGAAGGGGGCTGCCCATGGGGTGGGGAAGTGCCGGTTTCGCATGGCAATCCCGCATCCCCAGAACAGGATAGCATACCCCAGCGGGAGAAACAACTGCCAGGAATAAAGGGGATAATCCTCCCCAAAAAATGAAAAGGTCGCGGTTCCTGTAAAAAAGAGGGTGATTGCGGCAAGAATAGAAAATTGGGATGGAGTGGGAGTCTCAGTGGGCGCTTCGTCTCCATTCTGCGTTGGAAGGCAGGCTGCGGAAGCAATGGGCCGGGGGGATGACTCCGGTTTCATAATGCCTTCGGCAAGACGCAGGGAGACGTTTGGCAACACTCTCTCATCACGGCTGGCGACCAAGGTCGGCCAGGGATCGGGCAGGCTGTCGGCTTCCCACCCTGACACAGGGGGGTTAGTGCAGGCTTAGCGGGATAAACCATATTCTATTGTTTCGATGAGCAATTGCATGTCCAGAATGGGCTTACTGATGTAGTTGTCGAACCCCAATTGCAAAAAATGCTCCCGATCTCCTGCCATCGCGTGGGCGGTCAGAGCGATGATATACAAATCCTTCAGCCTTTCATCCGCGCGGATCTGGGAAAGAACTTCTTCTCCATCCATCCCCGGCAGGGAAATATCAAGCAGAACCAGATCGGGCTTGTCTTGCGCAATCCCCTCTAAGGCGTCTTTCCCATTCTCATACTCAATGATGGTGTACCGGTCATCCAGCATGGCCTGTACAAGCAAGCGGTTATCGGGATTGTCTTCAACCAGAGCGATTCGTTTCATACTGTTTTTCATCCTTGAGGTGGGCCAGGGCTTCCATCAGCGCCTGATACGAAGTGGGCAGGGCTTCGATCAACCTGGGTAATTCGTCTTCATCCCGTTGCCTTGCTTTCTGTTCAATTGTATGGCAAAGAGCATATAACTGTTGCGCCCCAATATTTCCAGTGGAAGAGAGCAGGGAATGGGCCGCGTTGGCGATTGCTGGATAATCTCCAACGGCTAGGCCTTCTTGGATAATCAGAATTTTTCCTGGCGTGTTTTCCAAAAAAATGGCCAGCATCTTCTGCAGAAGACCGGTTCCACCGAGTTCCACCAGTTTATCAATGATGGCGCGATCAATGCATGGTTTGTCCTTCATAAGACAGCCGTCCTTTTAATCTATTGTATAAAAAAAAGGATAATCCCGCAACAAAAAAATGGCAGGGCCGGGATTCGAGTCCTCCCTTGTGTCCCCACCTGGCCTTCAGGCCATCCCCTCCCGGATGTCAGGAGGAGAGGACATACAGCGCCTGTTCCGCGGATACATTGGGGAACCAAGTTACCCGCCTCTCGTTGGCCGTATAGACCGACTGGAGGATCTTATGGTTCTTCTGCTTGCAAAACAAGATGAAATCCTTGGTGGTAAAATAGTGAATATTTGGGGTTTCAAACCATTGATAGGGCAGGTTGTTGGAGATGGG
>JAVFAP010000390.1:0-4587 GCA_034002445.1 bacterium
GTCTTCGAGGAAGGCTGCAAAATCGCCCAGGCCCTGGGCGCCCCCATCATCAACTTTGTCGCGCCCTGGCCCCGCGAGGTCTCCGGCCCCCAAGGCTACCTGCCCCGCTACTATGCGGAACGCCGCCCCGACCACAAATTCCACATGGATATCACCCTGAATTTCGACTTCGCCGCCGTCTGGGACACCTTCGTCCAAACCATTCGGGATTGCCTGGAACGGGCCGCTCACCATGGCTTGCGTCTCACCGTCGAAAATCACACCCACACCCTGGTCCACGACGCCACCGCCTTCCTCCACCTCTGGTCGGCCATTCAAGATCCCCTGCTGGGCATGAATTTGGATATCGGCTGGATTCAACTGCAGCGCGAATACCCCCCCATGGCCTTGCACAAAGTAAAACAGCACCTGATGAACGTCCACCTGCGCGATATCGATAGCGAAGGCCTGGTCTTTGTGGGGATTGGGGAAGGCGTGATGGATTTCGAAGCCGTGATCGACACCCTACGCGCCATCGGCTTCACCGGCTATGTCACCTTCGAACAAGATGGTGTGTCCGATATGCGCAAAACCATCAGCGAGGGGAAAAAACAAATTGAGAAATTGCTGGAACGTTAAACAGAACCAGACCGGGCTTTAGAAATCCAAGCAAGAACCCCTGCCTTGGCTTCACGCCGCCCGGGTTTCTCCCGTCTTGGAAAGCGCGTATTTCATGGCTATGGGGCCGATGATCTGGTTCAGCGCGATGCAGGCCACCACCAAGGTATACAGAATCGGGACCCAGTCATACGGCTCCCGGCTCACAATCGAAATCAGCCCCAGGCTCACCCCCGCCTGGGGCAAAAACGCCATCCAGTAGGTGCTCACCGAGGGGACCGGAATGCGAGCGAAGAACACCCCCCCCGTGGTCGCCGTCGCCACAAACAGCATGCGCATCCCCACCAGCAGCAGCGCGATCCACTTCATATCCAGCACCGCTTGCAAATTGAGCGAGGCCCCGGCCACACAGAAGAAGATCACATAGATCAGCAGGGCGCCCTCCTCGATCATCGCGATCAATTCTTCCCCCCGCTTGGAGGCGTTGGTCACCCAGGCTCCCGCGAACACACAGACCAGAATCAGATCCAGGTGAAACGTCTTACACCCAACCGAGACCAGGTACGAGACCGCCAGCAGAAAAAAGATGCGGTTTTGGTTGAACCAACGCAAAAACTGCGAAATCCCAACGCCAAGGCCAGCCCCCGCCAGCATCGAAAAGAACAACTCCCGCCCCAAGGCGCCAAACTGGCTCCAGCGAAACGCCTCCATCCCCCCCTGCAAAATGCCAACGGCGGTCATGACGATCGTGAACAAGGTGATGACACACACGTCCTTGATAATGGCCACCCCCAACGTCAGGTCGGTAATCGGGCCACTTGCACGGGTTTCGGTGATGATTGCGATGGTCAGCGCTGGGGATTGCCCCACCGCGATCACTCCAAACACCAAGGCGACACACAAGCGGTCCATGGCCGTAAATCCTTGCCAAAAAGGGAAATACACCACCGCAAGATAAAAAAACGAACCCGCCAGCAAAAAAATCCCCAAAAACTGAAAACCCACAATCGCCGCGATCTGGCGCCAGCCCTTCTTCAGCGCGGCCAGGTGCAGTTCGCCCCCAGCCGAGAGGGCAATCAAACTCAACGCGATGCCGTTGATCAATACCAAATCTTCCACCGCGTCCTGTTCCAGAATCCCCCCGATATACGGCCCAAACAGGATGCCCGCGAACAGGTACCCCGAAACCCGGGGCAGACGGAGATGGATCACCAGTTCACCCAACAAAAATCCCGCCAGCAATACAAAACCCAAGGCCCAGACCGTTTCACTGGCGCCGGTCTGGCTGCTGAAGGGATACAGTTGCACGATCCCGGTCAAAACCAGCAGAATCAAAAACGCGCCAATGCGGGGCTTCATACCGCCTCCCCTTTCTCTTGAGTGCGCGAACGCAGCACCCACAGCATCAGCATCGGCCCAGCCACCTGATTGACCACCACCGAAAGGATGATCACACTCAAGATCAAATCCGCCATGCTGCCCGGATGGATCAGGTAATAATCCACCGCGACCGCCAGCGTGACCCCGCCCTCGGGCAGCATCGCCAAGCCAAGGCACTTGGGGATCTGATCCGCCGCGGGATAGTGCCATCCCACACCCACCCAGGCCCCCAAAAACAAGGCCACGGTTCGGGTAACCAGATACAGGGTCACCACCACCAGCCCCGCGCCGGTGATCGGTGGCCACAACGCACCCAAAAGAATTAAAAACACCACAAAAAACGGTTTTTCGGTCGAAAGCAGCAGCGTGTGGATACGGCCATGCATAAAATTGGGTAAATTGACCAGGGTAGCCCCCATGATCAGATTGACCAGCAAGGGCGACAGGTGCAAGCAGGCGGAGAGCCCACTGGAAAAAATCACCGTGCCCGAGGCCAGCAGCAACAGTTGATTCTCACTCAATCGTCGGCTGGTCAGATAATGCAGCATCCAGCCCAGCGCCACCCCCAGCAGCATGGTCAACATCATCCACAAAATCCCTGGCATCACCGGGACCCAAATCAATCCCTCCGCCCCATTCCCTGGGGCATTCATGTGGGTAATATGAAACAGGCCATACCCCAGTCCCAAGACCCCGATCGCGAGAGGCGCCCCTAAATCCGAAAGCCATTGCAACAGTTTCACCGCTTCTCCGCGCACATCGACCGAACGCTTCAACAGTGCCACCACGGTATGCGATGATAAAATCGCGACCCCGCCCAGCACAATCCCCAATCCCAGCGCCTGCTTGCCCGGCCCCAAAAAAGAAACCGCCTCCCGTTCCGGCCATTCCGCCAGCCAATACACCGCTTCTTCCGGCAACAAAACTTGCAATCCCTTGACCCCCAACGCCACCCCACTCATCACCACTACAAACACCACCGCGGATACCGTCCACGAAATCCGCCAGGCATGGCGCGGCACCCGGACGATCACCTTCGCGTCAAATTGCATCCCGATCACCAGGCCAATCCAACCCAGACCCAGACTCAAGATGGGGATCAGTTGCCGGAGCGATTCATCCGAGAGAAGATTGGCTCCATGGGGGCCTAACGCCAGACCTACAAACAGAAATTCAATCCCCGAAAAAAACAAACTTTGGATCCCCACCGAAAACCGGTCCTGAAACAGGGTCGCCTGGGAACCAAGATACCCCAGAAGAAGAATGATGATCAAACCGATTATGGCATTCATCGCACACTCGTTTCTACGGGGCAAAAGGTGAGAAAAGGAAGGTTAGGCAGCGGGAGACGGCGCCGGAAGAACAAAATCAATCGGGACCGTGAACATCGCCCCAACGGCGGGATCGGAAAAATCGATATCCATCTCCCGTAAGATCTGGACCAATTGATCCACCACCGACCGATCAGGGATCAAGGCAATGATATTTTTATTGTAGGAACGGGAGCCCCGTGTCGTCTGCAACAATCCCGCGAAGATCGGTACATCCTTGGCCAAGACCCGTTCCATCGCGACTCCTTCGAGGACCGTGGCGCCGGTGATCTCCAACTCCAGCAGTTCCGCCAGGACATCGTCCACATAATCTTCGCGATTCAGAATAATAAATAAAACCTGCATGAGCGGCCGTTATTGCTCTTCCCGTGCTTGGATCAAAGCCAAAATGTCTTCCGCCGATTCCGCGTTCAACACCTCGCGGCGGAACTCTTCGCGACGGAAAAAGCGGGAAATTTTGCTGAGGATACTTAAAAACGAGGTCTGCAAGCGAGGCTCGCCTGCCAACAAAAAAATCAGATGAACGGGCTGATCATCGAGCGAATCGAACCCCACCCCTTTCTTCGATATCCCCAACGCCAGAACCAGGCCTTTTACCCCATCCGCTGTCGCGTGCGGAATCGCCATGCCATGGCCAATCCCCGTCGTCTGGATCTTTTCCCGGGTCATCAGCGCGTCAACCAGCTTGTCGAGATGGCCCACCGCCCCACTCTTCGCCGCCAATCCCGCAATCTCGCGGATCACATCCGCTTTCGTCTTACTTTTCACTTCCAGACTGATACATTCTGCCATCAAAATTTCAGAAAGATTCATACCAATGGACCTGCGACCTTAGATTTACGGCTCCCAATGGGGCGAATCGGCCATCCGCGCCCAGCCGTATGGGCTCTGACACCAACCCAGGATACCAGTTCGCATGAAAATTATACAGAACCACACCGTTCCCGCAATACACAAACCGGGAAAACACACGAAAAATCAGCCCAAGGGCCCGCCCCCGCCCATCTTGAAACTTTTTCGAAAAAACGCTTGATTTTTCTACCTTCTTTAATAACAATGAGAGTCAAGAAGAGGTCATCATGAAATCAACACTCAAAATGTTCGCGATTCTCTTTGCGGTCTTGCTGGGTTTGGTCGCGTTGGCTTGGATCCGGGAGAGTATTCCCAAAATCAAACAAGCCGCCAAAGAACCCAACGTCGTCGACGATTTTATCGGGAAAACCGCCCTGGACCAGTATGCGGAGATCAAAAAAGAAGCCGATCTCTTCAATTTACCGGC
>JAVFAP010000391.1:0-4567 GCA_034002445.1 bacterium
GTCATCGCCACTGCCTACCCGGACTGGGGCGGAGGGGGGGGGGAGAATTTCGCGGATCAGTTGGATTAGGCCAAATTCGCCGATCTGGGCGATGGTGAAAGCCATGCAAATGTACCAGTCTTCATCATTTATTGGGATTTCTGAATGGAATTGTAAATGAATCGAAGAAAAATCGCAGGGTAAACTCAGGTGGGGAGGTGGAAATCTTCCCTTTTGTGCTACCGTGGGGGGTGTTCTTGGGTTACAATGTAACTGGGAGAATATCAGAGGGAGCAGGAGGGTATTTTATTGGAAGGATGGTTGCAGAATGAAAAGCGCGGCGTTCAATTTGGCGTTTAAAGTCCATCGGAATGAAATCCCTTTTGCCGAAGGTTTGTTGAAAGCGGTGGAAGTGGAAGCGCAAGAAGATTACCTGGAGGCGCTGAATTCCCTGGCAGGCGAAAGCAAGTATGACGTCATGCAGATGGATGCGCTGATTGTGCAGGCACGGAAATCGGTCGTACAAGACGTGCCGCCCCGGGTAGACACCTCCGCGATTCAAAAAGAAATCCAATCTCTCAGCAAAAAACGCGCTGAATATGAAGAGAGTATTCAAACCCTGGAAACCCAACGAGCGGCGTTGAAGGTGACGATTCTCCCCGGCATCAATTCAGCTTTGTTGGGCTTGGTGGGGGTGATGATTGCGGTTGTCGTCTGGCTGATGGGGTATGGCTTGGGGGTCTTGCTGGCGATAGGCATTACCTTGGTGATCTCAGGTCTGATGCTGGTGCAGGATTTGCACGAATTGAAAAAGCAAAGAGAACGGGTGGAGCAGCGGAAACATAAGTTCCTGTCGGATATCGCCACCTTGCACGAAATAATCGATGCTGTGGACCAAGATCTTCATGCTTTGCATGAGCAGTTGGACGCCGGGACGGCTTTAGGGCCCTCGACGAGTTCCTTCAATCCCACGCCGGACACTTTCCTGATGCCCTAAATCGCGAGGGGCAAGACTTCTATTACCCCACAAGCAGACGGTGGGGTCAAACCGATCTCATTCTTCCCGTTTATCCATTTAATTATCGCGTTTTCCCTTCGTTTCAAGCAGGCAGGAGTCTGCCCGTTTTTCATGAAATTTTTCATTTTGGATTGACATCGGGGCATCAGGCGATACAATTTCTCTACAAAAAATGAATGACCATTCATAAAATGAATACAAGTTCAAGTCTCCGTTTAAAAAGGTCCGAAAGAGGCATTTGATGGAAAAAGATCTTTCCAGAAGAGAGCGGGAGCGATTGCGCCAGCGGCAGGATATGCTGGATGCGGCCTTGCTGCTCTTCTCCGAAAAGGGCTATCACAATGTCAGCATGCAGGAGATTGCCGAGAAGGCGGAATTTGCCATTGGTACCTTGTACAAGTTCTTTCAGAATAAAGAAGATTTGTATAAAACCCTGCACATGGAGTTAGCCGACAAGTTTCACAATGCACTGACGAAGGCGATAGGGGAACCAGAGGACGAAATCCAACGATTACGGAATTATGTCGTTGCCAAGGGTATCGTCTTTCAAGAGAATGCCGCGGTGATTCGCCTTTATTTTGCCGAAACCCGGGGTGCCAGTTTCAACATCAAGTCTGGGATGGATAAAGCGTTGCGGGAGCGGTACAAGCGCTTTTTGCTCAAGGGAGCCCATGTGTTTGAAAGCGGCATGAAGAAGGGCATTTTTCAGCGGTTGGCGGATCCGTATCTTTTGGCGTTGGCTCTCGATAACCTCTGCAACGCCTTTCTGACCCTCTGGCTGGAGGAGCCGGAGAAGCACCCCTATCCCGAAGATCCCGATGAGATTCTCAATATTCTGTTTCACGGATTACTCAAATCTTAGTACTCGAACACGCCATTTTTTTTACTTACACTTTATCCATCGATCATTGGAGGATCGGATTATGCAACGGAATCGCCGTGGTCTGAAGCCACGAACCTGGATTATCCTGTGTGCCGCCTTGGTGGGCGGATTGATGCAAGGCGGCTGCGAATCAAAAACTTCGGTGGCGCAGCCTGCGGGAACCCCTCTTCCCGAGGTAGCGGTGCTGGAAATACAGCCGGAGCGGATTGTGCTCATGACGGAATTGCCGGGACGGACCGCGGCGTATCTTGTGGCCGAAGTTCGTCCTCAGGTCAACGGGATCCTTCAAGACCGTTTGTTTGATGAAGGGGCGGATGTGGAAGCGGGGCAGCTGCTGTATCAAATTGATCCCGCTCCCTTCGAAGCGGCGATGGAGAACGCGGAGGCCAATCTGGTCGCCGCGCGCAAAGCCGCAGATCAAGCCCGGGCGGCCTTGAACGCGAGTGTGGCGGATGTGTCGCGGTATGAGACGACGCTGAAACTGGCGAAATTGAACCGGGAGCGTTTTGAGGAATTGGTGAAGGACCGCGCGGTTTCGGCCATTCAGCGTGATCAAGCGGTAACCGACGCGGAAGTGGCGGAAGCCGCGCTGCAAGTGGCGAAGGCCCAGGTGATCCGGAACCAGGAAGCGATTGGCGCGGCGGAAGCGGCGATTTTGCAAGCCGAAGCGGCGCGTAAGACGGCCGCGATCAATCTGGCCTATACCAAAATCACGGCCCCCATTAGCGGCCGGATCGGCCGGTCTGAAGTGACCAAGGGATCTCTGATGACCGCGTATCAACCGATCGCCTTGGCGACCATTCAGCAGATCAACCCGATTTATGTGGATGTGACCCAATCGACAACCGAATTGCTGAGGTTACGGCGATTGTTCGAAGAAGGGCATCTGAATGAAGATGGCGATAACCAGAAAAAAATTCAGTTGATTCTGGAAGATGGGACTCCCTATGCGATTGATGGGACTTTGCAGTTCCGGGATATTACGGTGGATCCGACGACCGGTTCGTATATTCTCCGTGTAGTTTTTGAGAATCCCGATGGGGTTCTCTTACCTGGGATGTTTGTTCGTGCCGTGGCCCGGGAAGGGGTAAAAGATGATGCGTTGCTCATCCCGCAGCAAGCGATCAGCCGGGATCCGAAGGGCAATCCCTATGCCTTGGTGGTGGAAGAGGGGAATAAGGTGGCATCCCGGCCCTTGACTATCGACCGGGCTTATGGGGATTCTTGGCTGGTTGGGTCTGGTCTCAAAGCCGGGGATCGAATCATCGTTCAGGGGATGCAGCGTGTCCGGCCTGGAGCCGAGGTGCGTGTGGTTCCCTTTGTGGAAGAAGCGGGTAAGGCAAATGCTGTCGCGCCTTCCGCTCCCCAATCGGAATAACGGAGGAATAGAATGTTATCAAGATTCTTCTTGGATCGTCCTGTCTTCGCCTGGGTCATCGCGATCATCATGATGGTGGCGGGGGCGTTGGCGATTTACAATTTGCCGGTATCCCAATACCCCCCGATCGCGCCGCCCTCCATCGCGATCACATCCTTCTATCCCGGCGCCTCGGCGGAGACGGTCGAAAACAGTGTGACCCAGATCATCGAGCAGAAGATGACGGGGTTTGACAATCTCTTATACATTTCCGCCACTAGTGACTCGGCGGGGGCGTCCATGATTCAGTTGACGTTTACGCCGGGAACGGACCCGGATCTGGCCTGGTCCCAAGTGCAGAACAAGCTGCAGTTGGCCATGGCCAGCCTGCCGGATGTGGTTCAGCGTCAGGGGGTCAAAGTCAGCAAGTCCACCCGAAACTATTTGATGATCATCGGGCTGATTTCCGAAGATGGCAGCATGGATGGAAACGACCTGCGTGATTATGCGCAATCCAGCCTCGAGAAAATTCTCTCCCGGGTTCCCGGTGTCGGTGAGGTGGAGAATTTTGGTTCGCAGTACGCCATGCGGATTTGGCTCAATCCCGATAAACTCACTGACTACAATCTGACGATCGATGAAGTGATTCTGGCGATCCGCTCATACAATGTCGAAATTTCCGCAGGGCAGTTTGGTGGTTTGCCAGCGGAACCGGGCCAGCGGATGAACGCCTCGATCATTGTCCAGAATATGCTCCAAACCCCGGAAGAATTCGCGGATATACCCATTCGCATTAACCCGGACGGGTCGATCGTGCGGGTGAAAGATGTTGGTTGGACAGAGTTGGGGACCGAATTTTACGATATCGACGCATTATATAACGGGATGCCCGCGGCCGCGATGGCGGTCCGTCAGGCCGCCGGGGCGAATGCGTTGGAGACGGCGGACAATGTCAAAAGCAAACTGGAAGAATTGAGCGCTTTCTTTCCAGAAGGCATGAAGGTGGTCTATCCCTACGATACCACGCCGTTTATCGAGGTGGCGATAGCGGAGGTGGTCCGTACTTTGTTTGAAGCGATCATCCTTGTGTTCCTGGTGATGTATCTCTTCATGGGAAATATGCGGGCGACGTTGATCCCTACCATCGCGGTGCCCGTCGTCTTGCTGGGGACATTCGCGATTCTGGGCTTTTTTGGTTTTTCGGTCAACATGCTGACGATGTTCGCCATGGTGCTGGCGATTGGGCTGTTGGTGGATGACGCGATCGTCGTAGTAGAAAACGTGGAGCGGATCATGACGGAAGAGGGGCTCTCGCCGCGCGAAGCCACCC
>JAVFAP010000392.1:0-4553 GCA_034002445.1 bacterium
CCCCAAGGAAAAACGGCAGGTATAAGAAAACGAAGAGAATCCATCGACGGATGGGGGTGAACTGGTTTGATTTCATCGCATCGTTCTGGCTCTCCTCACTTGGATTTCATCGATCCTCTCGGTGGCATTGAATCGTGCCATCCGGTTGGAGAACCAATGCAACCGAGACCCCTTTTAACCCCGAAGTCACATAGCCAAACAACGACCCGGTTTGTTCTTCTCCATCAAAACGAAGGACATAATCCACATGCCCTTCGCCTTCGAAACGTAGATGGTTTCGTAGAGAATTGCCTGGTTCAACAGTTCCCAAGTCATACTCTGTCGGGGTTGAGCCATGCACAAAGACAACCTTCACCATTTCGATAGGCTGAGAAGAATTATTCGTCACCGACACGGTGTAACGAAACAGGATGTCATATCCTTTGTAAAGATACCATGCGGCCGCCGGAAAATTTGCCAGCAGGATCGCAAACGCCAAACCCACTCGTACCCAGCAGGCTCGGGTGGGTAAGAGCCCCTTCTCCCTGGCTTGCCGAAACCAAGAAGCCAGCGCCAGCGTAGCGGCCAAGAAGCAGAACAGGCCGATGGCAATGGTGGCGAATCCAGCAAGAATCCAACGATCGTCCCCCAGCCAATACCACGATATAAAAATACCCGTCCCCAAGCACAGCGGGAAGCACCCGGTGATGAGGATGGAGAGGTAGAGAGAATCGCCTCGTTTCGCACCCATATGGTCAAGGCTCCTTCTTTACTTCGTTTGCAGTTCTCCCAGCAGAAGCAGGGCGCCAGCGTACCAGGCCTGATCCGCGTAACGCTTGGGGTCGTCGATGGTGTTGCCATTCTTGGCCAGGATGGCCGCTTTATCAGGCTGATCGGGGTGCAGTTCCAGACGGACTTGGTGGACGGTATCGGGTAGATCGCCAGCAATCTCCAGGGTACTGAGGCGGGAGTAGGTGCAATAGGCATCGATTCGGGGTGCCAGGCGGGGCGTCATCCCATCCAGCGAGACCTGCACTTGGCCGCAATCCGGGCCGATGATATCGTACACGGCGGCATAGGTTCCCTTGAATAGAAATTCCAGCACGGCACCTGGGGTGTTGGTTTTCCAAATGCACGGCAAGGGAGTGGCGAATCCGGCATTCCAGCGCTGCTCCGCCAGATCGGCTGAGACATCGGCCCAGGTCCCCTGCAGCATCGAAGGATCGATGGGGATCATCTGGGCGTTTGCAAAATTGCCGTGATCGAGGGGGATGGAAAGCACCCGATCTTTTTTATCTTGGCGCTCTAGGATCGGTTTCATCGAGCGGACGATCGCCTCCAGATAGAGTTGGTGGCCGCTATCTTCGTAGGGATGCACCCCATCCCCGGAAAACACAATCGGTTGCCCGGCGATGGTTTGTTCCGGCCGTGGCCCCTTGAAGAGCACCTTGCCTTCTTTCTCCAGCCGCGCGACCTCCAACCCCATGTGGATACTCGGAATGCCGTAGTAATCGGCAACGGCTTCCATCGCGCTGGCGGCGCGGGGGTAGAAGCCCTTTTGCAAATCGCCCAGCATATTCTGCGTCAGGGTATAGACAAAACAGATATCCACGCGGGGATTGTGCTTCCAAGTCTGGCGGACAATCCCTTCCATCGCGCGGATAATCTGCTGGGGCGCGGTCCCGCCATCGTTCACCGCAAATTCTACAAAAAGCAGGTCCGGATTGTGCCGCAGCACATCCTGCCGCAGGCGGAACACCCCCAAAGTGGAATTGGTCCCGCCGATACCGGCGTTGATTTCCACCACATCTGCCTGGGGGTACTGGTTTTGAAACCACGCCCGCGAGAGGGGGCGGTAGCCTTGCTGGCAGGTGATGCTGCCGCCCAGATAGGCGATACGTACCGGGCCGCCACTTTCTAATTTCGCGAAGACATGGGGCAAGCCCTCTCGGGGCGTGCATTCCACTGCGGGGCGCAGAGGATAGGCCTCCTGCGCCGGTCCGATTTTTGCAGAGAAACAAAGTGCCAGTAGGAAAAAAGTGGAAATGGAAACTCGCATGATGCAATCCTTCCCTGAGGAAAATTGACGTTTTCCATACCATTATTCACCCAACGGCTCGTTTTTCAAATGATCGCACCATCGAATTTGCCATCGATTTGCCCATCTTCGCTATCAATGGCGGTTATCAAGCGGGAAATCTCCTCCCGGTCAATCACTTCCTTGGCGATCAGCAAGCGGGTAATCACAGTAAGATACAGTTTGAGTTCATCGTTTTCCCGCTGTAACGCCGCCAAGCGGTCATCCTGGTTTTCATCCAAGCGCTCTTTTTGGGAAAGGTGAAATTTCATTTCCCCAATCGTTTGTTCACAATCCTCGATATCCAAGCGGTTGCCGATATCGCCTAATAAGAAAGTACGTCCCCAGCCCATGGGTTTCTCCTTTGTCATGAATGGTGATTTACTGGTCTTTACAGATTTTATCGCGATATTATTTCAAGAAAAGCGAGGCTAGACCAACCCAGTCGCACCTATCCCCAATTCCCTTTTTATGCGATAGTATGAGCATCATTCTTTTATCGAGGGGATTATGAATTCGCGCGAACGCTTGCTTGCCGCTTTGAACCACCAAGAACCTGACCGGGTCCCCCTGGACCTGGGAGGAAACCAAACGGGCATTCATCGCATCGCCTACAAAAACCTGTTGGAGGCGCTAGAGATTGAGGAAGAAATTCAGAACATGGATGTGGTGCAGCAACTCGCCGCACCCAGCGAGACGGTTCTGCGCCGTTTTGAGATTGACACGCGCTATGTCCGCCCGGGGATGTTTTGCCCCGCGCCAGAGTTGAAAGAGGTCAAACCGGGGTACTGGGGATTTACCGATGGTTTTGGTGTAACCTGGGCGATGCCAGGAAAGACTCCGGGAGAAGGGTTGTATTGCGATATCATCCACCATCCCCTCGCCCACGCCTCATATGCGGATCTGGATCATTATGACTGGCCCAGCGGGAAGGATTTTAGCCCCTTTCAGGGGTTACGGGCTTATGCGGCCAACTTATCCGATGAAACCCCCTACGCCCTGGTCAGCGGGATCACCGGGGTGGTGTTTGAAATTTGCTGGTATATGCGCGGCTTTGAGCGGCTGTACATGGACATGCTGGAACAGCCTCGCTTTGTGGAGAAACTGCTGGAACATACCCTGGTCTATTGGAAAGACTTCTTGGAGGTCTTTTTGGGCGAAGTGGGGGACTATCTACAAGTTCTCTGCGTGGGGGATGATGTCGGGATGCAATCCGGCCCCCTATTTTCTCCCTCGATCCACCGGTCCCTCGTCCATCCCTATCAGCGCGAGTTGTACCAGTTTATTCATCAAAAAACCAGTGCCAAGTTGTGGTATCACTCGTGTGGCGCGGTTCGCCGTTATATCCCGGATCTGATCGAAAGCGGAGTGGATATTCTCAATCCCATCCAAATTTCAGCGAAGGATATGGATCCGGCCGAATTGAAAGAAGAGTATGGAGAACAAATCTGCTTCTGGGGTGGCGGGATCGACACTCAGCATGTCTTTCCCAAGGGATCGCCGGACGAAGTGCGGGCGCAAGTCCAGGATTTGATGCGGATATTCAAGCCAGGGGGCGGCTATGTATTCAATACCATCCACAATATCCAGGCGGATGTGCCACCCCAAAACATCATCGCGCTGTGGGAGGCCGCCCGGAAGTACGGCCGGTATTAAAAGGGGCGTCATCGCCCCTTTTTCATGAGTAGGGGGATGGTCAAGCGGAAATCAGGTTTCCACGCGAAAATATTTCTGGTGGATATTCTCGAACTCCCCGATCTCTTCCATCATAATGCCCAGCATATCGGGATCGAACTGCGAAGCAGCCATCTTTTTCATTTCATCGATGGCAGCCTGGTAGGTGAAGGGTGATTTATAACAGCGCTTGGAGAGCAGGGCATCATATACATCGGCGATAGCCAGGATGCGGGCTTCCAAGGGGATCGCGTCCTTGGCCAAACCAAAGGGATATCCGGAGCCATCGTACCACTCATGGTGGTGGAGGACAATGTTGTACGCCATGGCGAAGGTGTCGTTGGGGCAGTATTCAAATGCCTGGGCGAGGGATTTCGCCCCCACCGTGGTATGGGTTTTCATCAATTCATACTCTTCCGGAGTCAATCGGCCCTCTTTGAGCAGCACGTTGTCAGGGATCGCCACCTTGCCGATATCATGCAGGGGTGAAACGATATACAGGTTTTCGATGAAGACCGGGGTGACTTGTTCTGCGAATTTAGGGCAGATGGACAGAAATTGGGCGAGCAGGGTGCAGTAATCGCGCACCCGGTAAATATGGGCGCCGGTGGAATCATCGCGGGATTCGGCCAGTTGGGAGAGGGAAAAGATCAGCGCTTGGTGCGCATTGAGAAGTTCGGAGGACGCTTTTTCATCCGATTGCTGTAAGCGGGTGGAGAGGATGGTCATGATCCGCTTGGCAAAATAATGATCCCGTTCCATGAGTTCCATGAAGACGCTCTGAGTCACTTCGATACAGGTTGTTTCGATCAATGCCCGGACG
>JAVFAP010000393.1:0-4544 GCA_034002445.1 bacterium
AACCCGCCTCCTTGGCCTATCCCCCAGAGAACTATCTCCAATCCATCCGGCACTGGGCTGATGAAGAAGGGATTGTGTTGATCTTCGATGAAATCATGTCCGCCTTCCGCTTGGCCAATGGCGGCGCGCAGGAGATCTATCAGGTTCAGCCCGATCTGGTGACCGTAGGGAAGGGAATGGCCAACGGTTTGCCCTTGGCGGCCTTGGCTGGGCCGGACCGCCTGATGCACAAGGCCCATGCGATTGGCTACGGCCCCACCTTCCAGGGGGAAATCTATGCGCTGGCCGCCGCCAATGCCGCCTTGGAGATCTACCGGTCCGAGCCAGTGTGCCGCCATCTCAACGAGATGGGGCGCCGATTGCAGGATGGCATTCGTTCCGCTGCTGTCTCCGCGGGGATCCCTCTCCATCTGGAAGGAATTGCTCCCCGCCTGGTCCCGCGTTTTCAATCGCTGGCGGGGTATGCTGAGCCGTTGCTTCGGACGTTTTTCATCCAGGAATTGCTGCATGGGGGCATCTTGTTTGGCGGCACGTTCCTGCCCAGTTACACCCATACGGACGCAGATATCCGCTACACGCTGGGCTGTATCCAGCCGATTTTCAAGGCCATGCGGGATGCGATCCAGTCCGAGACCCTCCCCGAGCGGATTTCGATCCCCTTGCATACCCTCTACCTGGGAGAACGAAACGATTGAGTAAAATCCAACAAAAAGCGGCGGCCCTTTTTGAGCCGCCGCTTGGTTTTCCTTACAGATCGTCTCTGCGTGTGTCTTAGAACAGAGACCACTCGTTCACGGGCGTCGAGCCAAACAGCACGAAATTATCCAGAATCAAACCAATCCCCGGCAGAGAACGGTCACTGTTGTTATCGAAGATCACCAGCGCGTTGACGCCTTCGGTAACCGGGCTGTTATTGCGGCGGAACCCGTATTCTTCCGCAATCATGGTCTCTTCGGTTTGGCCTTGCTTCCGGACGAAAACGGTAATGTTCCAAAGATACGCGTCAACCACGGCGCGGACGTAGAACGGTACTCCGTCATTGTACGGGACGTCGGCCAGTTTGGTGAACGAACCTCCACCAACACCATCACCATTCCGCACATCGATCAATCCGTTATCCGCGAAACGGATCATCCCGCCTTGTTCGTTATAAGTTGGTACGGCATTCCCGTCCAGATTGAAATTCTCGGTGTCACTGAGGCATACCCCAATGTTGGTCATCGTGCCATCACCAACATACACACCCTCGAACGAGAAATTGAAGACCCCTTGTTGGACCGGAATCGGCAAATAAACCCAACGGCCCCCTGTTCCATCCCCGATGATGGACAACTTGCCGTCTTCGACCAGAAAATTCACGGAGGGGACGCCCGGGTTCGCGTCAGTCCATTGGCTTGCCGCGTTCGTGGGTTGACCCAATACCGAGCCATCGGCATAGCCCGCGTCCTTCGAAAAGTCCGCGGACGAAAAAACCTGCGCTTGCCCTGCCATGCTAGCGGCGAGGACCAATACCATAACCATCAAAATGTTCTTCTGCATATTCATACTCCCTGAATATAGATATGCGGATCGCTGCATGATCCGATCCGGAAAAGATATGTTAATCGAATGACAAATCAAATTCAATCACTGATAATCAATTTCATGGAAAAAGTAGAAGAATTCGTACCTCCGATTCTTGCCTTGATCGAAATGGATTCAACTCCTCGCTTTCACTAAACTGCTGGGCTATTGTGGAGAAAATTCAAGAAAGTTCACAAAAAATGATTTTATTGTATTTTATTTGAATGTTTGTGGCAATTTCCGGATAGTCTATTGACTCGATTGATGATTTATTGATATGATCAAGCGATGGAGAAGCCTGGGTCTGCATCTTGTAATTCTAGGAAAGGAGGGTTTCGTTCGTCTTTTGGGGCTTATGGTTTTTAACAATTTTCAACAATTTGAATGGTACGAAGGAGTGAAGATGATGAAGCAAAAAATAGCAATAGGATTTGCCTGTCTTGCCTTGCTGGGGTGGATTGGCCTCCCTGCGGGTGCGGAAAACCTGGTCTACGATGGCAGCTTTGAAGAACAAGCCCCGGCGGAAACCTGGCCGCATTATGGGGATGTGTTTGGATGGGAATTCAGTGGCGGAAAGGGTCTCAACGACAAAAGCGGCCCCTTCTGGGACAACGCCGATGAATCGCAGGTCAACGGAAAACAGGTTCTCTTTGCCCAGAATCCCCAGATTTTCTATCAAGATATCGAGGGCTTTCAGCAGGGAAAAGAATACACCTTGCGTTTCTTGGAGCGTGTGCGCAACTGCTGCGGCAGCCCGTTGCCCCCATTGCACTTGATCGTCCGCATTGAGGGAGAAGAAATGGTGCCCGAGCACAAGGTTCCTGTCGAGGCTTTTGTGCCGTACGAAATCGATTTTGTCGCGGTGCGGGATGGATTCCAAACCCTGGAATTCGAAATTATCGCCCCTGAAGGCGGGGATGTCACCCTCCTCTTGGATGCGGTTTCCATCGTCCCTAAGGGCGAAGCCAATCCCTATCCCACCCCGCCCCCAGTCGCGCCCAAATCCTGGCCGATTACTGCCATGTTCACCACAACCCCACCCACGATCGATGGCGTTTTGAATGTGGCCACGGAATATGCCAACGCCCAGGTGGTGGATTTACGCAAAAGCACCCTGGATGCGCAGGATCCGTATGATCCCACCGCTACCCACGGAGGTACCCTTCTCCCCACCGCCGCGACGGCTGGAGTAACCGATGATAACGATCTCTCCGCCCTGATCTATTTCTTGTGGGACAACACAGGGCTCTATGTGGCTGTGGACGCGAAAGATGAAGAAATGATCGTCTTCGAAAATCCCTGCGGGACCTACGACTGCTCCGCTGGCGGCGTCAATCAAGGCGATACCTTCCAACTCTGCATCGATTATGATTCGGTGAAAGCCACCGATGGGCAACAAGCGGGGACCAAGGTCTTCATCCCTTCGTGGGCGTTGACCACCAATGCGGATGATGTCAAGTATTTTCAGCAATTCTGGCCGGTCAGCGATCCCAACCCGATGACGGGGATCAAGTATAACATGAAAACCAAGGCCGGTGGCTATGTGCTGGAAGCCATGATTCCCTGGTCTGCGTTTACCGCTGGGGGCGAAACCTTCACCAAACCCTTCCCACCGGTGGATGGGCAGGTTTGTGGACTGTTGCCGATGCTGGAAGACCAGGATCCGGCAACCGGAGCCGGGGTAACGTTCATGTATACGGCCGGTGACGGTGGCAATATCATCGCGAATGCCAGCAAATACAGCGTGATGACCTTCAAAAAAGTGACGACACCCACCCAAAATTGGATTCTCTATTGAGTCCAGTTCCATGGTCCAATTCAAAAGAGGCCGGTGCTTGGACTGCCGGCCTCTTTTCTTTCAAAATAAAAAAGTGGAAATATGGTGCTTTTTGTGATTTTATAGTTGACAAGCAAAACGAGGGTGCAAGATAATTATTTAACTATCGATGCTCTTGTGTTTCATTCTCCAATCGATAGAAACCCGGTGTCTCACCGGTCATGATAGAACCACAACACAGCGTAGAACGGTCGTCCAGAAAGACTCTGTTTGCGTTCCACCTTTGCTCTCCATCCTTGTCACCTTTGCTATCCCATCCCCTTTTTGGCAATCGTGCCCGCTCTTTGCGAGGGACTGATGGCAAATATGGATTCTACTGTGATGAAGGCAATCCTCGGGCGGTTCGGAAAAGATCCCTCCCGCTTGATGGATATTGTCCAGGCGACTCATTCTGCCTTGGGCTCTTTGAATGACGATCACATCGGCTGGATTGCGCATGCCCTGGGCGTCGATTGGGTCTCTGTTCGGGATATGGCGACCTTCTATGCGTTTTGGCATCCCCAGGGTCGCCATTGGATTCGCCTGTGTAATGCGGTTCCCGAACGCATGGCGGGTGCGGATGCCGTGGCTCAGGCCTTTGCCGACGCCTTGGGGATTTCACCCGGGACTACGCGGGCCGATGGCGCGGTTTCGTTCCATCTCACTTCCTGCATTGGGATGAGTGACCAGGCTCCCTCCGCCTTGATCGATGGTGTTCCTCTTACCCGCATCCAACCCCAAGAGGTCTTTTCCATCGTAAACGCCCTCCTGGCGGATCAACCCGTGGAACGGTGGGGCCGGGTGGAACGCAACCTGCGCAAGGCGGGTCCGGTGATTTTCACCCCCTACGAACAGGGCCAGGCTATACGCAAGGCCCTGGCCCTTTCTCCCGAGGCGGTCATCCGCGAAATGAACCAATCCCGCTTGCGGGGCCGGGGAGGGGCGGGATTCCCCCTCGCCTTGAAATGGGATTTCTGCCGCAAGGCGTCGGGCGAACACCACTTCGTTGTCTGTAACGCCGATGAGGGCGAACCGGGGACATTCAAAGACCGGGTTTTGCTGACCGATTTGCCTGGTCTGCTCTTCGAAGGCATGACCATCGCGGGCTACGCGATTGGCGCAAGCCAAGGGATGGTCTATCTGCGCGGGGAATATGCCTACCTGC
>JAVFAP010000394.1:0-4541 GCA_034002445.1 bacterium
GGCTGAGGGATCATGGGCGGAAGAAAATTTAACCGAGGAGGGTAAAGAACCTGAAATTCGTTACGATTCCGCAAAAACATGGAAATTTTTGCTTCGATTGCGCCATGATGATTGTTTTTTTGGGGGGTTAATTTTATATTGATCCCATTGCGCGATAACTGAAGAAAGTAAGGAGAGGACAGAACTTGAAGCATTTCGGGGAATTGCTCAAAGAGCATCGCGTCAGCCGAAACATGACACAGCAGGAGGTCGCCGACCGGCTTGGCCTCTCTTCCCCCTATATTGCGCAGATGGAGAGTGGCTTCAAGCCTCCTCCGCCGCCGCTGCTGGTTGAAAAAATTTCACTGATTTTGCAGTTGAATTACGATGAGCGCAGAGAGTTCATCGATTCCGCGGAAAAAGAGCGAGAACTGCAGAGTTTGGTCAAAGCAACGCGCAAAGTGGGGCATATCCTGGCTGGAAACAAGGTCTGTACACCGCAGCGCTCGGTGACCAACCGGTTTCGGCAGGAGATCCACGATCTAGTCGACGCCATCCCTGCGGATTTGCGCTTTTCTGTCGATTTCAGCCGGGAACGGATTGCTTCGAACGGAAGACAAGCGATTGTTCTTGCAAGTCCGGCGGAGGTCAAAGCCTGGCTGCTGCAAGAGTTCGGAGAGAAACCCACCTTGTGGCTGGTGTTTTTGGGATTGATGTATGAGGTGCTGATCCTCACACCGGATGAGCGGCTGCTGTGCCGCCAGCCATCGGAAAAACGCTTTGCGATCATCCAAAGCGCGCCCAACGCCTCCCTGTTTATCCGATCGTTGAGTGAAACGATCCAGCAAGCCAAATTACTGGCGGAAGAGCAAAAACTCCCCAATGTCATCGCGCCACACGAAGCCTGGCGGAATATTGACGAAGCATTGTCGGCGGAATCGCCCATCGTCGCCGAAACCATTCCGCGGCAGATGGAAAACGGAAACAGCATCCGGAATATTCCCGTGGTGGGGATTATCCAACCGGGAACAGATGAGTTTGAACAAGACGAAGACTTGGGTTACATCGGCTTACCCAAGGATTGGTTTTCAGCGGATAAAAAATATGAAGGGTGTCATATCCTGACGGATTCGTATGTCAATTTGGGGGTATGGCCGGGATGTAAAGCCATTTTTGAATTGGCAGGCCGAGTCGAAAACGAGGACTTGGTCGTCGTGCAGTTGGGAGACCGGCGGTGTATCCGAAAGTACTTTGATGTCGGCGAGGAAATCATGTTGCAGGGCGGGCCACTTTCCCGCCCCGTACGGATTGCCAAAAGCGACCCATCCACGCAAATCATCGGTGTGATTCGCGACCTAATTTCGCGATTCAGTGAAATCCGCAAGCGGGCGTTTTAGATAAGGGATCGATATGGATATGCCGCAGATCATACAAGAAACCGGGAATTCGCTCGCGATCTTCATCATTGTGATCGAAACAATGGTGCTGGCGATTCTTGTCTTGGGTGGGCTCTATTATTTTAAATTCCGGCACAAGACCCGTACTGAATCCACCCCCTCCATTCCTCCGGCTTTGCCCATCCATTCCTTGGATGAACTGGCCGCCTTGAGTGCACAACGGGATGAATCGACACCTCTCAATGTCTCGCTGGGGGATGGAGAATATAAAACGGATCGATGTACAGCGATCAACAAGCCTTTTCGGCTGTTTGGGGCAGGCGCGGTCTCGACCAAAATCATCGCGACCAACGAGCAGCCGGCATTGCGGATCGAGAATGCCAAGAATTGCTTGGTCTCCAATGTGCGCATCGAGGGGGCCATCCATTGCACCAGAGCCGAGTTAACCCTGGAAAATTGCCACATCGTAGCCAATCAGCAAGGGATCTGCATCGAGGCGGACGAGGGTTCGATCGTCACCTTCAGCGGTCTGATGCGCGGCGAAGGGGGTATCGCCATCCGAGCTCGGGGTGAATCGCAGGTCATCCTAAAGCCACCTTACGCGATCTCGGGGGAGGATTATGTGGTGATTGATCCCAAAAGTGAAATCCAGTTTGGGAAGAACCACCTGCACCCCAACCCTCCCATGGAACAAGCCTAGATTTCACGCCGGTTGTTCTTGATCTCCCCTTGGGCAAATGAGTTCGAGGAGAGCAAGATATGTGGCGTTATCCTCTGGGCTTTTTTTCGTTTATCCCAGAACAGTTCAAATTACTCCATTTTCAGCAGGAAGGACGTGCGATGCGTTTGGCGTTGGTATTTTGGTTGTGTTTCTCTGTCTTCTGTAGCATGGCTTTAGCGGGTCTCGATTCGAAGGTACAGGTCCCCCCTTTTTCGCCGGCCACGATCCCCGTGCAATGGTCCGCGGGGGAAGAACTCGTGCGGGCCACCACCACCTTGTTATTCCGGATTTTCCCCAAGAACCAGACGCAATTGTGGCAAACAGTGCCGGAACGAAGCGAGATCCAGGGTTGCAGTACCACGGTCGAGGTTCAGGGCCCGCAGCATTTACAGTTTCGGACCGCGGTGCAAACCGAAACCGAAAGCGAACGGGCGATCCTCGCCGATTTCGACACATCCAAGGATTTTGGAAAATTGGCATTTGTCGGATCCCACATTGGCTTTAACGCCACCATCCAGGTCCATAGGAACGCCGACTTTGGGGGAGGATCGTTTCATGCCGTGTTTTCGTATAACCAAGAACAGGATACCAAGCCCAGCCCCGAAGAGAAAATCGGGTTTCCCTTCAACTCAAACCTCGGCTTGACCGACTGGTCGGGGTACCGGTATTTAGAGTTTGCCTATTGGGCGGGGCCGAAGGATCCCATGCATATCCTGATCCAATCCGCCAGCCAAGAATTGTACAAGCCGATCACCAATTTCAGCGAATTCCCCAAAGCACCGGGCTGGAACTCGATCGTTATCGATCTGGAGAAGGAACTGGGGGACGCGGAGGCGAGAAAATCAATCCAGGTTTTCGCATTGATCGCGCCGGTGGACCAGCTGGATCTCAGCCATACCTATACATTTGAACTGGATTCCGTATCCCTCTGGCAAAGCCGTTCGTTCGCGGAAACCCAAACCGACGACACTCCCCCGTCAGCCATACACAACCTGCGTTATACCATCCAGAAGAATGAAATTCTGTGGAAATGGGATGCACCCGAGGATCACGAATCGGGCCTCGCTGGCTATGCCTATTACTGGGGGAAGAACAAAGGCCAGCGGCCGCCGGACGAGGTGATGATCCAGGAGAATGAAATCCGCCTGCCGTACGCGGATCCGGGCTACCAAACGTTTTTGAATTTTATGGTCAAAGCCTGTAACCGGGCAGGCCAGTGGTCCGAGACCGCGGTGGAAACCCTGGAATTTTACCCCAAGGCCCCCCCCTCTACAAACGAATAAAAGCCGAGGGGCGCCGAAGTGGCGCCCCTCTTTTCTTGTGCTGACCAATGGTTTGAACCGTGGTTCATTTTTATCGGCCGATCACGCCGGGGGCCAAGCCCTTGAAGCGAACCACGTAGAATGGTTTGCTGGATTCATCCACACCGGCATTCATTCCGGGTGTGCGGTGAATCTGGTGCGCGAGAGTGTAAAAATAGCCATCAGGCCCGTAACTGATCGAATCCGGCCAGCGCAGGATGGTATCATCCCGAACCAGCTGCTGGTAGGTCCGGTCCGTCTTGATCACACCTAAGGCGTTGTTGGCCAGATCAGTGATATAGATATTGCCGGCACGGTCGATACCAATGCCATCGCAATGGGGTTTGTCACTGTAGCGCTCGATCTGAGCAGCCAAGGCAGTGTCATCGAGGTTGAAGTCGCGCAGATAGCGGGTGGGGATGCGGTATAGGCTATGACCGGTGAGGGGGCCCCAATAAACGTATTCATTCAGCGCGTCCGCCGCGATGGGATTGATAGGGATGTAGATCGTTACCAGACTACCATCCGGATTTTTGCCTTGGATGGGTTTGCCATCAATGACCAAATCCACTTTTTCCTCGACCGTGGTTGGATGCTCACGCAGCACCGAGCGGGCAAGACCGGTCTGGAGATCGACCACCACGATGGCTTTGGCGCCGGAATCGGAGATATAAATGGCGTTGTGATCCAAATCCACCGCCAAGTCATTGATGAACGAATCGGGAGACAGAATGGGTTCAGGCAGAAAGATCACCCGGTGCAATTGATTCCGCACGGTATCCCACGCCACGATCTTTTGGGTCAAGCCGCTGCGAACGCCTGGATCCAAAACCCACAGAATGCCGTTTCGGTCCACCTGCAACCCCACGGGCGAATCCAGGTAGATGTAGTCCTTACCCGTGCCCTGGCTCCAGCGTTCGTTGGGATAGGGCATGATGTCTCCAGCAGGGGTAATGCGGATAAGATGGGGCTCAGGATTGAAATTTGGCATCAGGGTGACATAGAGATTGCCCCGCTGGTCCACAGTGACATTCCCCGGCAGAGTATCCAGTTTGGCGACCACTTCCAAAGACCCCTGGGTAAACCCTTGGCAAAGAACCAAGAACGAAAAGATAATAGAATAAATTCGGAAACGCATAGTGA
>JAVFAP010000395.1:0-4516 GCA_034002445.1 bacterium
CCACTTTGTTCGATCTTATAGGGGATGAAACACCACTTTTTGGATGAGGCTTGGATTGTGAACACTTGGCGAACCCGTTTCTTCTTGCTCGTATGGCTTCTCGCCCCTCTGGGGTCTGGTTGGGGTGCGCCCCCCGGTGAACCAATTCCAGCCCTCCAGATCACCCAGGCCGCCACGCCCACGTTGATCGTACAGCCCTCGGGCACCTATTCCATCCTGGAAAACCAGCCCCTCACCCTGCATCTTTCGGTGGAAAACGCGGGCAACGAAGCGTTCCTCTATTCCTTCACGCCCCCGGTCGAGAACGCCTCGATCGACCGCGAGCAGGGCATCTTTCGCTTCCTGCCCAATTATATCCAGGCCGCCACCTACACCTTTCTTTTCACCGCATCCAACTGGACCCAACAGGTCACGCAGGCCGTCACTGTCCGGGTTAATGACTACAACCGCCCCCCACAGGTCAAGGCGGGATTCGGCGAGACCTTCGCCCTCAAGGAAGGGACCCAGGCCAACTTGCAGATCGTCGGCGTCGATGCCGATATCGATAACGCCCTCATCTATTCCGTCACCCCCGAACTGCCCCATTTTTCTCTTGATCCTCAAACCGGCTTTATCCATTTCGCGCCGGACCACACCCAGGCCGGCGTGTACGACCTCATCTTCAGCGTTTCCGATGGCACCGTCATCGCGTCTGTCACAGCAGCAATCACCGTCATCGATGTCAACCGCCCTCCCTCGCTGACCCTCAACCCCACCACCGGCGGGCCGGTCTGGCTGGGGCTGACCTACAACCTGCTGGCCCTGGGTCTCGACCCGGATGGGGATCCCCTGCAACTGTCCGCCACCGGCCTTCCCCGTAACAGTTCGTTCGACCCTAATACTGGACTTTTTTCCTTCACCCCCGTTTTGGAACAATTCCGCGAAAAAAGCACCGTCACCTTCACCGTCAGTGATGGGATGTACTCCGGCAGCCGCTCGATCGAGTTGGAAGTCTTCGCCAACTTCAGCCATTTGTACGAATTCAATATTGAAAACTATTCTGAAGGTTGGACCGCCAATTCCTGGTTCTGCGATTTCTCCGTTTCCGATGGAAAGCTGAAAGGCACCCCCCTCAACGGGGATCCTTTCTTTTATCACTCCGGCTACCGGATCGACTCGTTTTCCAAGACCAAGGTCCTGGTTCGGGCCAAGTTTCAATCTCCGGCCACCATCGATATGTATTTCATCACCGCTTTGGGTGAGCACTACGGCCCTGCCAAGGCCGAGGTCTCCCGGACCGGCGAATTTGTAACCTACCGTTTTGATGTGGAACCCTATTTCCCCAATCCCAAGGTCATCGAGAGCATCCGCATCGACCCCGACTCCACCCTCAACGCGTTCGAAATCGATTGGATCGGCATTTATCACTCCCCCTTCCCCGACCGCACCCCCACACCCACACTAGCTGCGACGCCCACATTGACACCGACGCCGACCCTATCGCCAACCCCAATACCCATTTGGACACCTACGCCGCCGCCCACACCAACCCCGAGAGTGCCGATGCGGCTGTATGATTTTGATAAGCATGACGCCATCCCGGATGGCTTCATCGTCACCACGGTGCAAGGCTACGCCCCGGCGTTCGTCGCCATCGAGGGCGTCACCACCACCCCGCTCTTTGCGGGCAACGCCCTGGCTGTCCAGGCCGAACCCGGCCAGGGCGCCTTCTTGCTCACCCGCGATTATTTCATCTCGGGAGAAGAACCCGTTTCCATTCAGGTTGCGGTACGCGCACCCTCCAACCGCGCTTCGGTCGCCCTGATCGGCCTGAACGCCCCCCAGCCCGGCGTGGTGGATGGCCAAGTGGCCTACAACCACGCCATGGAAGGCGCCCTGCCCCTGGGCGTGGATGAAACAATGACCCTCGTGTACCGCCCGCCGGATGGCGCGCTCCATCTCGCCCTGCAAGTCGTGAATCCCGCCGACGCCACCGGAACCATCACCGTCTTGATGGATCACCTGGCGGTTCAGCAGATCGATCAAATCTGGCAAGAAGCGCGCATCCCCCTGGCTCCGGATGGCTCCTTCGAACAAGACATGACCCTGCTGATTCCCAACCTCAACAGCATGGATGGCAGCGTGCAATTGGTGCAGGACGCGGATTTGAACCGAAAACTCCAGTTATCCGTCCACGCCGACCAGACCGCCGCCAACGCCGCGCTTTGGGCTCATCCCCTGGATGAGAGCCTCCCCGCCCTCTTCATCGCCCAGGCCGATGTGGAACGCCAATTCGGCAGTGAATCCATGCTCGGCTTTGTCCTGACCAATGGTGCCCGCAGCGTGGCACTATTTACCCTCGGCAAAAGCCTCCCCGCCGGAATAAGCCATACGATCTTTGTGGGGGGAAGCATTTCTCAACGGAATCCAAGCCAGGCGCCCATCTTGTTGTTTCAAAACGCGGGAGGCGGCCATCCCAGTTCCGTCCAAATCGATCAAATCACCCTCTGGAAAGGACGGCTGCCCTACTAAGAAAACTGCTTTTTCTTATCCTACTCACACAGGGCTTGGGGAAATGAATCCCCCCTCCTATCGTGAAGAAGATCATTTGAGTTTTTTCTATTCTCAGAGGAGGTAACACCGATGGCTGCTTCCAACGCATGGTTTTTCTGGGCGGCACTCTCTGCCTGTTTTGCCGCCTTGACCGCCATCTTCGCCAAAATAGGCATCCAGGGCGTGGATTCCGACCTGGCCACCCTGGTCCGCACTGGGATTATCGTGGTGGTCCTTTCCCTCTTCGTCTGGTATGCGGGGAAATGGAGCAATCCCCTGCTTTTACCCCAAAAGACCTGGGTGTTTCTCACTCTCTCCGGCCTCGCGACCGGCGCCTCCTGGGTGTGTTATTTCCGCGCCCTGCAGATCGGTGATGCCTCCAAGGTCGCCCCGGTCGATAAATTCAGCCTGGTCCTCGTCGCCCTCTTCGCGGTCCTCTTTCTGGGCGAACGCCCCTCTCTCCGCGAATGGTCCGGCATCGCCCTCGTCGCCAGTGGGGTTCTTGTCCTGGCCTTCAAACGTTAACACCTTCTTATCCCAATACACTGGAGGCAACACACATGAATATGACGCACGAAAAAGAGGAATGGGAACAATGGTGGGACGCCCGCGTGGCGGCCATGGAACAGCTGTGGGGAAAAGCCGAAGATTACGTTGAGCATGCGGTCATTCCCTTTGATTTTGGGCCAGACATGGGGGGCGCCGCGGATTTGATCTATTTCAAACACCACCTCCCCGGGATGATCGTGGTAACCAGCGAATTGATCGGCCGGGAAGATCAAATTCCCAACTCCCTGGGCAACTATGAATTGGCGGTCTGTCACCGCACCGAAGAATCCTGGGGCCCAGATTTGATCAGGCGCTTGGCACATTACACCCTGGAAGCGAAAATCGAGCCCGGCGATACCATGGAAATCGCTCCCCTCGCCCCCGAAGGCTCCACCATCCAATCCCTCCTGTTTTTGGATTTCGCCCGCTTTACAGTCCGAGGCAGAAACGCCGGAGTCTTGTTATGCATGGGCATCACCGCCGAAGAAGAAGCCGTCTGCCGGGCAGGCCACTCCACCCAGGTGGAAGGCGCCTTGCGGGCGCATGGGATCTACCCCTTCACCGATCTCTACCGTGACTCGGTCCCATTGCCCAAAAAAGGATGGTCTTCATGGCTGCATTGAACCACTTCCTGTTTCTCTAGCGGTTCCACCAACCGCCCGGATCCGCCAACATCCCCTCGTCAGGGATTCAATCCACCCTGGCAAATCCCATCGTTGTTTGTGCCGCTTTCATTCGTTTATGCTGGGGGAATGGATACAATACAGCCTATCAATCAATCAGGGTAAGTGGAAAAAACGAATGAAATCGATACAATGGACACTGGCTTTCTCTGTTTTTATGGTTTGCGGCGGATTTCTCCCCGTCACGGGAGCGCAAACCCTGGTTCTGCCCGCTGGGACAGGAATCGCGGCGGTCTCCCCCGTGGTGATCTCCACCCAGACCATCCTGGCTGCGCGCGAACGGGTAACCCGGGTGGGATGGTCCGAAACCATGATCGACACCCAGCAAGCCGCCGTTCCCGACGGCAGCGTTGCCTGGCGAGCGATCCTCAAAGCGGCCCTCCTTGGTGGGGAAGAGCGGATGACGGCGGCAATCCAAGCCCAAGTTGAAGAACTGCGTGCGCTCAGTCAGGTGACCCCCCTGGATTCCCCTTCGCCCTCTTCAGAATCAATTCCCGCCGCCTCCACGATTTCGCCCTTCCTCTCCTTCGAACAAAATTCACGCCTGCTCAATGCTAATGATGTCCTGAAAGCCATCCCCGAATGGACCAGCATCGCGGCGGACCAGAAAACCCAACTTCATTCACTAATGCAAGCCGTCCTTGCTCAGCCACTTCTTGTCCTCTCCGAAGACTCCTTCACCCGCCTGCGTCAGGAAGTGGCGCTCTGGAGCCGCGCACTGATTTTTGACGCCACCCAACCCGCCGATCGAG
>JAVFAP010000396.1:0-4536 GCA_034002445.1 bacterium
GGCTTGGATCGTTCCGGCGACGGTTGTGCTGATGACCAAGGGGCCTTCCTGCACTTCTTGCAAGGCTTTCCCTTCAAGGGCTTTATTGCCCTGGTTGATGTTGATGGCCGCGAAACCAATCGCGGTAATCAAGATAACCACGATGGCGATACCACCCAGGAAACGGGTGAGTATTTTTCCAGATTTTGGAGATTGGGCTGTGGTCATGTTTCTCCTCCTTCAGGGGATATTCGGGTTTTGAGATCCTCTTGCCGGTCTGTTAGGGTGATCCAGCTCGAAAATCCCTTGTGGTGAGAAAGCAGAAAGGCTTTGACATCCGTGATCCGCTTCTTTCCTCTTGTTCGGCAAGAGTTGGGAAGCCGAATCAGCTATTCTGTTTCTACGGAAAGGGGGCGATGCGCCCCCTTGGCGTTTTGTATTATTGTTCTGCCGATTGAGGGCCCCGCGGGCCTTGGCCCGCACCAGAACCCGCACCACCGGGCCCCCCAGCGCCACCGCCGCGGTTGCCAAAGCGCTGACGCATTTGTTCTTGCTGCTCAGGGCTCAGGCTTTCAAATTGTTTACGCATGGCTTCTCGGGCTTTGGCTCGTTCTTCTTCTGTCATGTTCGAAAAATCAGGCCGTCCCCCGCCACCTGGACCGCCCACTCCCATCCCTGCTGGATTGGGGCCGCCTTCTGCTTGGACGGCGGGGGCGGCGGGCTCGGGTGCAACTGCGGCTGGATTGGCTTCTTGCCCATTCTGGCTGGTTCGGGAATCATCCAGCATCTGTTTGAGTCCCGGATCCATGGTCTGGTTCTCACCGTTTGTATCCTGATTGGTTGCAAGTGGTGGTGTGAGGAGGACCATTTCGCCTTTTTTCAGACCGGATTTGATTTGTGCCAGCCGGTTGTTGTCGGGGCCCAACTCCACTGTGCGGGGGGTCATGTCTCCCCCTTCCATGACATAAACCGTGGGTTTGTTGCCCGACCGGACAATCGCTTGCACCGGGATATACGTGGTGTTCTCAAACTGATCAATAATGATTTCCGCCTGGCAACTCATCCCGCTGCGTAAATCTTCGCCTGGCCCCTCGATTAAAATTTCGGTCCGGTAGACTTTCAAGTCGGGATTCATAAAGACACTTTGCGCATCCGGCAAGGGTGCGATACTTGTGATCCGGCCGACATACACTTTTCCTGGTAGCGCGTCGATGGTGATCCGAGTCGGAAGGCCGACGAATATCTTCTCTAGACTGGATTCATGCACCTTCACCTCCGCAATATAAGAAGAGGTGGTGGGCAGGTGAATCAGTTCTTGCCGTTCCCGCACCATCTGCCCTTCTTCCAGGGGTTCCTGGTTGCGGAAGAAATCCCCGCGCACGCTGGTGGCGTAGACCACCAGCCCATCCGTCGGGGCATAGATTTTGGCTTTGCCGATCTGGTCTTCGATCTTCTTCAGTTTGCTGACCTGCTGGTCGTATTCGGATTTCTTGGCTTGCAATTCCGCCGAGGCTTGGACGATATTGGCGGAGGCTTTCCGTTTTTCCCGCTCCAGCGCCATGCTTGCCTGACTCACGTTGCTTTTGAGTTCGGAGACCTGGCGTTTGTAATCGAACCGGTTCAGCAGTTCCAAATCGACATTGGCGAGGTCCAGAGATAACTTGGCCTTTTTGGCGGTAATGGTATCGCGTTGCAGTTCGGTCTGGGATAAATATTTCTCCTCAAACAAGACCTTCGACCATTTTTCCACATCGGCCGCGCGGTTCACTTCTTCTTCACCCAGAATAATATTGGTTTCAGCTTCTTTCTGGGCTTTGGGGTAATCACCCATCTCGTATTTTTCCAGATCCAACACCGCGAGTTCATAGGTCAATTCCGCTTTTTCCACATCGCTCTGTGCCTGGTTTTTGACAATCTCCATGTTTTCCCGCGCACTGATGAAAGCGGCTTCGGCATTTTGCACGCTGATCTGTTGGTCAACCCGTTGATCCTGCAATGTGCTGGCGTCCAACTCCACGAGCAATTGGTCTTTGGTAACCTTGGAGCCTTCCGGCACAATGTAGAGGATGGCGTTGGAGCCTTCCAACTCGCTTTTGATGATTTCTTTCTCGCGGGCTTGGATGGTACCCGCAACGGACGAACTAATGGTCAAGGGCCCCTCTTGCACAAGGTACACGGGTTGATCGGTTGGGCTGGTATCGCCCAAATTCAGGCTGAGCGAAGCAAAGCCAACGACCGCGATCACCACGACCGCGGCAAGGGGAATTCCAACTTTAAGGAGCATTTTTCCGGATTGAGAAGCGGGATGGTTGTTCATTGCTTTTCTCCTTCTGGAGAGAATTCTTTCCATAATCCAATTTCATTGACTTCCAGCACGCCCAGGTCCAACTGTAAATCCAACTCAGCCACACGGTAATTAACCATGGCGGAAGTCAACGAGTTTTGGGAGGCGAGTAAGTCGCGCTGGGATTCCAAGAGGTCGCGAATGGTGACGCGTCCGGCCTGCAAGGAAAGGTTGGCTCCTTTGACACGCCGATCCGCCAACCTGACCGCTTGGGCCTGAATCACCAAACTTTCGCGCGCTTCCTGTAATTCGCGCAGCCGGTTCCGCACATCCAGTTTGATGGAATCTTCTAATTCCTGTAACGCGCGAACCGCACTCTCCAAGGCGATGATGCTTTCCCGATAGGACGCGATTTCCGCGGTCCGTTCTAAGGGCAAATCCAGACTCAGCAGGGCGTTGTAACGGCCTTTTTGAAAATTCAGATCATAGTTGTTCGGCTGGGTGGACGAGCCAAGGCTGCGGCCTTCCCCTACATTGGTGCTGCCCAGCAAGGATAACTCCGCTCGTAACGCGTCGGCCGCGACGACAACCTTGCGCTGGGCGTCATACACTTCTCCCTGTGCAACCCGCAAATCCAGCCGGTTTTCGAAGGCCAGGCGGAGAGCTTCGGCTTCTTTAATCTCGAAAGGCCCGATATTTTCGCGGGATGGCGGGGCCAACTCAATCGGCGCATCCGCGGGGGGAACATTGACCTCCACTTCGGTGGCGCTGCTTTTTTCCAAGATGGTCGTGGTGGATTGGGTTAGCCGTTTGAGCTCTTCCCGGTCCAGATCCACTTGCGAATCCGGGGCGATCCCCAGTTGGACCTTAAACGAATCCAACTGCCGCTCGTATCCTATTTGAGCGCTGATCCACCCGTTTCGAGCCGACAATTCCTGCTGAATGGATTGGTCCACCGCTACCGGATCTTGTTTGCCGGCATCCCCCATCCGTCGCATCCACCGGGTGGAGGTGATTAATCCGTTGTAGTTGTTGATGGCGTTGTCAATCCGGTCGATCTGCTGCAAGGTATAAAGGTAATTGCTGGCGATATTGACGGCGAAGGTTTTTTTGTACCGCTCAAAATTATAAATCGCGTATACCGCGTCCCGCTCCGCCTGGGTCAGCGGTTCGGCGACGATATGCTTGCCCGAACCGCGTAACAGGGGGATGGAGATCGAGGCATCGGCGAAGAGTGCCCGGGATGAATCATCGATCGGGTTCAGCATTCGCACCAGGTCCAGCCCGATCCGCGTGGTGAGGGTCATCCCGTTCATGAACCGCCGGCTTAGTCCTCCGATGGTTGAGGTCTCAATCCCACTGACCGTTTCATCCCCGTTCAAATTGGCACTCAAGGTGCCGTCCATCATACCGCTGAACGTGTTGCGGAACTGGTCCCGGGCCAGATCCAACCGCAGCGCGGAACGATACACCGCTTCTTTTTGGCTCTGATATTGCCGGCTGTTTTTGGCGGCAATTTGCAGAACATCCTCCAATTTCAACTTGTTCAGGTCGAAGGGCAGATCTGATACCCGGGTAATGGTTTCGGTTGCTTTGAGATAATCATCCTTGGGCCAATGCGGGATGGGGTCCAAATTTTGCGTGCCCAGTGAGGATGGATCGGAATATGGAAGATTCTGGTCTTGTAGCAAAATGCGCCGCAGGGCATCTTCGGGATTTTCGATCGTGAAGGGCTCTTGTTTTCCCAGTGCTTCCAACTGTTTTTGCTGAATGATCCGTTCGACGGTCTGGTCGATGTCTTTCCGCTGTTTGCCTGGCGAGGCACAGCCAAAAAGAAAACCAACACAGATCAGAATGAGGATGAAACGAAAATGTACTTTGAACTTCAAGGAAATTCTCCTGTTTCACACAAGATGATATCTAAGGGATAATGAGAAACGGCCTATTCGGTTTGAATGGCCTCTCTCTGATTTCCGGGTTCGGTTGCCTCGGGAGGCGTGGCCCGATTTTGCAATTCTTTGATCTTGGCACTCCAGGCCCGCTGTTGGGCTGCACTCAACTGTTTCTGTATGGCCTGCTGCAATTGAGTCTTGGCTTTGTGCCAATCGGCTTCTTCTCTCTGGCGCTCTTCTTCACTTTGTTCCAATGCCCGGCTGAGATACCGGGGCGGTGAAACGAGGACTACCGCCAAAGCCGACGCACGTAATGACTTTGTATGTTCCTTGGGTAATTCAAGCAGCCGTAGGGCGTGCAGTTCAATGTCTACAGCCGGC
>JAVFAP010000397.1:0-4528 GCA_034002445.1 bacterium
CTTTTTTGTATCCTACGTACTCACTTACCGGATGAACCACTTTTCTTATAACCACCTGATAAGGCTCAAAACGCGGGTTCTCACTCTGAACAATCGCCTCCAATTCCGCGCAGAGATCCTTTCCAAAGAATCCGGACCCCCCGCCCCAGGGGCCGAGGATGGGGGTGGGTTTGTAATCATAGAGGAAGAAGTGAAGAAGGGCTTCTTCCGTCAAACAAGACCCCAGCACAAACGCATCCTCCCGCCAACAGGCTGTGGCATTGGGGTCGGCTTGCTCGCTCACAAGACGAAAGAGGCCGAGGGCTTTCAGATAAGCCATCAGCGGCTCTGGTTTGCATCCATGCAATACGATATCCGGCATCATCAATCCTCCTTACTCGCGCGCCAATCGGCCATGCGGAACAGGGATTCAAAGAAGGCGAGGCGGAAGGGGCCCCACTCCTCCCGCAGCCGCAGCATCCGCTCCACCCAGCTGGGCTCACCGGTGGCGGATCGTCCCAGCTGCATGCACACCAGGGACAAGAGAACCTCTGGCGCGATCGTGCCATCCCCCAAAGGGGTTTGCGGTAACCGATCGCCATCATGAATGCCGCGGGCATAGAGTTTCTGTTCGTCCTCGGGTGGGATTTCTCCGGGGAGGGAGCGAATCGAAAGGCGGACTTTGCCATGATGAGCCGCCGCCAGATAGACCGCCAGGTCAGGCAACCCCTCGTGCAACATGGCCAGCGCGGACGCCAACTCATGACGAAAATGCTTCCGCTCATAATGACGCCAATGGGCGTTAGGCGCCTTGGCGATATCCAGGCTGGCTTGTAAATATTCAGGTTTATTCTGGATGGCCGATTGAAAAACCGGGTGCGCCTTGCCCCGGTCATGCCAGCGCGCCGCCACAAGCAAGGCTTGGGTACATTTTTCATCGAGACCAAAGTGGGCCGCGATGGCCTCGGCCGCCTGCACCACCCGGTCGGTATGCGCTTGGATGGTAAGCCAGGGGCATGAAGATTCCATATCCCCCCCATAGGCAGGATTCCCGATAGGAACGACCGTCACGGGGACAACCGCCCCCGATTTGGGATTCCACCCCACTTCCGCGTCATAACCGCCATCCCCGCACCGGACCAGGAAAGTCTGGCCAGGATAGATGGAATAGGGCTTGACCTCCGCCCATTCTTCTTTCAACGCGTCCCAACGGTAAACAGACCTTTCACCCGCGAATTTCCGAAAAGGCCCGACCGGAACCGGGCAGAGTTCTTCCCGTTGTGGAGCCTTGCCATAATCCGCTTCGGAGGTCAGTTCTTGGGATTCCGGCCAGTCCCGCCAAAAGACCTGCACATCGAAATCCTCCCCACTGCGGATAAAACGGGAAATATCAAGATCCTGACCAGCCAGGTCGGGCGTAGTATCGAACAGATCGAGCAAATCCTTGCGGCGAAGAACATGGGTGGGTTCCAGCCACATCGCCTGCTTGTATTCCTTTGGATACTGGGCTTGCAGTTGCGCCAGCGAAGCGGGGCCGACATCAGATGTGCGCTCCAACAAGAGTTTGGCGGTTTCCAACTCGTCTTTTTCATACGGCAGCGGATTTTTCAGGGCATCGATCCAAATGATGCTTCCCTCCTCTGCCCCGTTGTACTCTCCGGCACGGTTGCAACGCCCGAAACGCTGAACCAGCGAGGCCCAGGGGGCCAGGTCCGTAAAAAGCACCTTGGAAGAGAGATCTACCCCGGCCTCGATCACCTGAGTCGAGAGCACAATCTGCCCGCCTAGCGGGAGTGGGTTCTCCAAGGCCCGCACCGTTCGAAGACGGTCTTCGGGGCGATAGCGGGAATGGAGGAGAAGCAGTTCGGGGCCTGTTTTCGCCAATTTTTGGAGGGCTTTGTACACATTAACCGCCCGATCCACCGTGTTGACCACCACCAGGATTCGGATGGGGGCTGATCCCGTATGCAGTTGATGGGCCTCGAAAATTTCTTTCGCCAAGGCCTTCTCATCATTTCCAGCCGATTGGGCCTTCTGTAGGCGTTTTTTGGCATAATAGCGTTGCTGCAAGGAGCCTTCGGCTGTATCACTCGGGGTCAATTCCAGAGGCGAACCCAGACGGGTTGCATCCAGATCCACGGTATGCAGCCAAGCCTCATCCAAGGTCGCGGACATCCAGATGGAATGCGCCGGGCCCTGCGTTTTGAATCGTTGCCGAAAGCCATCCAGCTGGCAGCTGGTCGCCAGGCCGGTATCCATCAACTGCACCTCATCCAGCACCCACAGACAGTCGTTATGCAAGAGGCCAAATTCAATCGGCCAGCGGTAGCGAGAGGCGGCGTACCCCCGGTTGAGCGCTCGGGACAGCAACATGTCCTGGGTGCCAATCAAGAGGGCCGGGGCCTCGGGGCGCAGGACATAATCCTGGCTGACCTCGCCCCCCATCAATTGAAAGAGGGTCTCGTCTGGATCCAACCCCGCGTTCCGCAACCATTGGGTGGCCACCTGGATGGTTTGCTCCACCAGGACGCGCATGGGCAAGCAGTAAACCAGCCGCCGGGGGGTCTGCGCTCGCAGGGACGCGTCCCCCGAACCCATCTGGCGCCAAAGCCAGGCCCCGATGATGGCGGCGGTCTTCCCCGCCCCGGTAGGGACACGAATCATCGCGGGCAGCACGGGGGCTGTCGCCAGTTCGGTTTGGTAAGGAAAAGGCAAGTATCCGGTGATTTTTTTAAACCACGCTTCAAAGTCATTCCTCATCGTTTTCTTTACTCCTTCGATTCAATCCCCCCGGACTCCTTCCACAGACAGGCCGAATAGAAAATGGAAACAAAGCGGTCTGGGGCCCAATGGGATGGATGGATTGGTTTTCTCTCTGGTTCTAATAGTACAAAATCTGTGCCAATGGGTATTACGCAAAAATACCAGTGATTTGGACACTATTTTTTTTGATATTTCAGTCACCCCTCATTTTTTGATTGTTGCGCCAATCATAAAAATAGGGTTCTCTCTCCAGCGGGAACGGCTGGCGCGAGGCGACCATGGGTCTTCTGGCAAACTAGGGATATACAAATGTTCACCCCCTCCTGGTGGATTGCACACCGGGTGGCACGGACGGATGGATCTCAAACAAAACAAAAAATAAAAAACCACACACAACGGTGGTTTGCACAGAACAAATATAAACAACTTTTTATCGGATTGCAATCCAACTTCCCCAAAAACACCAGGAAGTGTTTCTTGCCATATAAAGTGGATGGAAAGCGGGAAAGCCTTTTCCAAACCATGCGGCGGGCTTCTTGACGTCTTCCTTTTCCTTGTGAGAAGATGGGCACACGGTGCAAGGGGAGTTGATTCTTTTTGATTGCACAGGGGATGCGGGCATTACAGAATGGGTTTTTTCGCATTCTCACTCCATCATCTTGAGAAGAAATGGCTGGTATAATATGTCTCTACTACTTGCTCTTGACCAAGGGACGACAAGTTCGCGTGCAATTTTATTCGACGCGTCCGGTTCCATCCTCACTTCCGCCCAAAAAGAGTTCGAACAAATCTACCCGCAAGCGGGATGGGTGGAGCATGACCCCCGGGAAATCTGGTCGTCCCAGATTCAGGTCGCCCACCGGGCTCTTTCCCAAGCAGGGGTGAAAGCCAAGGATTTGGCCGCAATCGGCATCACCAACCAGCGAGAAACGACCGTTCTGTGGGACCGCAAAACCGGCGCGCCGATTCATAATGCCATCGTCTGGCAGGATCGCCGCACTGCCTCCCTCTGTGACGGCTACAAAGAGGCCGGGTATGTGGATATGATCCAGAGCAAGACAGGCCTGGTCATTGACGCCTATTTTTCCGGCAGCAAACTGCGCTGGCTTCTGGATACCATCCCCGACGCCCGCTGCCGCGCCGAACGGGGCGAACTGGCGTTTGGGACCGTTGACTCGTGGCTGGTGTGGAACCTGACCAACGGGGCGGCGCATATCACCGATGTCACCAACGCCTCGCGGACCATGCTGCTCAATATCGAAACCGGGGATTGGGATGATGAACTCCTCAATTTGTTCCAGATTCCACGGTCGGTGCTGCCCGAAGTGCGGTCATCCAGCGAAGTCTATTGTGAAACCGCCGCTGGGATCTTCGACAGCCCGGTCCCGGTCGCGGGGATCGCGGGCGATCAGCAGGCGGCGCTGTTCGGGCAGAACTGTTACGAACATGGGATGGCAAAAAACACCTACGGCACCGGCTGCTTTTTGCTGATGAACATCGGGGCCAAGCCCGCGCTCTCCAAGCATCAATTATTGACCACCATCGCCTGGAAGACGGATGAGCTAACCGAGTACGCGCTGGAAGGCAGCGTCTTCATCGGCGGAGCGGTCGTGCAATGGCTGCGGGATGGCCTGGGGATCATCAAATCATCGGCGGAAGCCGAAGAGATGGCCCTGCGCGTCCGCGATAGTGGCGGCGCAATTCTGGTTCCCGCCTTCGCCGGCCTGGGCGCGCCCCACTGGGATCAGTACGCGCGGGGAACGCTGGTCGGCATCACCCGGGGCAC
>JAVFAP010000398.1:0-4519 GCA_034002445.1 bacterium
ATCGAGCCGCGCAGCCGCAAAACCTTGGTGGCCGTTGGCCGCAACCAAGCCACCTCCAATATCGTCATCAATGTGGACGCCACCCTCCTGCCCACCAACGAAAAAAAGGTGGTTGTTCTCGCTCCCGACTCGTCCATCTTTGGGGGGGCCCCCGCCAGCCTGTACCCCCCCTTCAGTTACCTGCTGGACTTGGATGGCAGCGAAGAACAAATCCGCCTGGAGATCGAGTTCGCCTTTCAAACGACCGCCGCCGTCGAAATCAAAAGGGAAACCAGCCCGGATGTCTTCACGACCCAAACCGTCCCTCAAAATCCAACCCGCGCCAAAAACCTGACCGTTGTCATTGGCCCCAATGGCGAGGTTCCCCTGCAAAAAGCTCGCTATTTTCTTTCCGTCATTAATTACGGGGGATTGGCTGTTACATATACAATGAATGTGACCCAAGAAAATCCGGAACCTACAGCCACGCCGACCGACACTCCCAGCCCAACCGCCACGCTGACCTTCACCCCCACCGCGACAGCCACATGGACGGCAACGCCGACCCGTACGGCAACCCCGACTTCGAAACCAACCGACACCCCCACTTCCACCCCGTCGCCCACGCCGGTTCAACCCACCCCCACGCCTCTCCCCCTGGTGGTGGACCTCAACCAGGATTCCCTGATCAACGCCCTGGATTTGTTCGCCCTCAGTTTGGATTGGTTCAAAACCACCCAGCCCAATGCTATTCCCTTGAACTTTCCCTTCAACCTGCGGGAACGGCCCAACGCCGACGGCGCCCAACAGATCGATGGCTTTGACCTCTTATTCTTCATTGAGCAGTACAAGGTTGAAAAACGGAGATGACCGCACCCAATCCTCCCGCTAGACAATTTCAATCCAGTTGAAATACAATCGTCCCGGTCCCCGTAAAATTAAAAATCAAACCGACCGAAGGGATTCTTATGTCTTCACCCGCGCTGCCACCCAAATCCAGCCCCTTCCCTCCCGAAATGACTCTCTGGGTGATTTTCGCCCTGGCCAAACTGGGGACTCACCTCCTGTCCGCCCAGGGGTACGGCATCTTTCGCGATGAGTTTTATTTTATCGACTGCGGCAAGCATCTGGATTTCGGCTATGTCGATCATCCGCCCATGGTGGCGGTCTCGGCTTGGGTATCGCACACCCTCTTTGGGGATTCGATCCTGGGCCTGCGCCTCTTCCCCGCCCTGGCAGGCGCCTTCAAGATGCTGATGGTGGGTTGGCTGACCCGGGAAATCGGCGGGGGCCGCATGGCCCAAGCCCTGGCATGCCTGGCCTTTTTAGTCACCCCCATCTTCATGGCCGTCGATTCCATGCTGACCATCGTGACCTACGAGCACCTGTTTTGGCTTGGAGCCTGCTGTATCCTGGCACGGATCATATCAACCGAAAACCAAAAACTCTGGCTGCTCTTCGGCCTCTGTGCCGGCCTGGCCATGCTGACCAAGTACAGTTTTGCCTACCTGGCGGCCGCCACCCTCCTCGGGCTGCTGCTGACCCCCCAGCGCAAGCTGCTATGGTCCAAATCCATCCTTGGGGCTGGAGCACTCGCATTGATACTCTTTTTGCCTAATTTGATCTGGCAGATCCGCCACGATTGGGCCACATTCGCATTCCTCTCCACGGTTCACCAGTACGACCACAGCCGTATCTCGTTTCTGGAGTTCACGCTGGGCCAGATCCTGTACCACCATCCCCTTCTCTTTCCGTTGTGGCTGGCGGGTCTTGGCTACTTTTTCCTTACCCCAAAAGGCAAGCCCTACCGCCTCTTTGGCTGGAGTTTTGTGTTCACCTATCTCTTCTTTCTTTTCATGCAAGGCAAGATTTACTACCTCAGCCCTGTCTATCCCGCCCTCTTCGCAGGAGGAGCCATCCTCCTGGAGAGCGGAATTCAACGCCTGGGCCGTCTCTGGCTCGGTTGGCTGACTGGATTCGTCATCCTGACTGGCGGCATGGTGCTGGCGCCGATCTTCCTGCCCATCCTGCCCTTCCCTCTCTACCGCGCCTATGTCGGGCATTTTACCCGCCAACTCCCCAACGCCCACGAGCTGGACCAACTCTTCATCGACCGCCTGGGCTGGGAAGAGCAGGTCTCGCAAATCGCCCAGATCTTCCAAACCCTCCCCCGGGACGAACAACGCCGCTGCATGATCCTCGCCACCGATTACGGCGAAGCGGGCGCGTTGAACTACTACGGCAAGCAATACGGCTTACCCACCGCGGTCAGCGGGCATAACTCCTACTTTTTCTGGGGGCCCGGCGAGACCACCCTGGAAACCGTCATCGTCTATGGACAAGGCCTGGATGAAGAAGAGGTGTACCAATGCTGGGAAGAGGTTCAACTGGTCACTCACCTGAAAACCAATCCCGGCCCGCCCTGGGAACAAAACTTGCCGGTCTATCTCTGCCGCAAGCCCAAACTATCCATGCAGGACTTTTGGCCCCTCACCCGCAAGGGATTTTGACATCCCCGGTCCGTGCCATTTGTTCTCATCAAAAAGAACCATTAAAAAAGCCCGGCCAAGCCGGGCTTTTTTTCGATGCGTCCTCAATTCTCAGATCGTTTCGGGGATACCGAAACCTTCCCGGTATTTGCGGTCGCGGCCTTGCAGAATCGCATCCGCCTCGGGGTTATTGGTGCACTCTTCTTTTTCTGGATCAAACTGCAAGGTGTCCTTCACCCGGTAGGCCGCATTGGCCAGGTGGCACAGCGACGAGGCATAGTGGCCCAGTTCCACATCCGCGCTGGGTTGTTTCCGGGCTAGTACCGCGTCAATGAAGTTCTGGTAATGGTTGCCACCACCCACCCGCTTGGGGCCGGGCTGTAACTTTTGGCCCAGGTAAATCTCGTAGTGATCGTACCAGCGGATCATCATGATCCCTTCGCTTCCCATAAACAGGTTGCCTACGACATTTTCCCCATCCTTGAAGAGAGGCGGCAGTTCCACGTTGGAGATCCAGTGCCGGACCTCGAACACAAACATGGCTTTGACATTGGGGAATCGGAAGGTGGATACCAGATGGTTGGGTGTTTCCTGGTCATCCTCGAACATGAAATGATCACCCTCGGCCTGCACGCGGTAGGGATGCTCCAGTTTTTGCCCGTAGAACGCTTCCAGCCCCCAGCGGGCGATATCCATTTCGTGCACACCCTGGTTGCCGATATCGCCATTGCCGTAATCCCAGTGCCAGTGCCAATTGTAGTGGAAGCGGTTTTCCGAAAACGGGCGTTCCGGCGCGGGGCCCAGCCAGCGGTTGTAATCCACGCCCTCGGGCGCGCTGGCGTCGGGCTTGTGGCCGATGCTTCTCCGCCATTTGTAGCAGGTTCCCTTGGCCGAATAAATTTCGCCGATCGCCCCGTTCTTAAGATGCTCCATCGCTTCTTGCAGGGCGGAACTGCTGCGCGACTGGGTACCATGCTGGACCACCCGGTTGTACTTACGGGCGGCTTCTACCAGTTTTCGGCCTTCGTAGATGTTGTGCGACAGCGGCTTCTCTACATAGACATCCTTGTTGGCCTGGCAGGCCCAAATACCCATCACCGAATGCCAGTGGTTGGGGGTGGCGATCGAAACCGCATCCACATCCTTGTCGTCCAGCACCTCGCGGAAATCGCCGTACAACTTGGCCGATTCATCCACCTTGCTGGCCTGCTTTTTCAACACGTTTTGATCGACATCGCACAACCCGACAATCTGTGCTTGCTTGACACTTTGAAATCCCTTGATGTGATCCTGCCCCCGCCCATTGACGCCGGTGATGACCACCCTGATGCGGTCATTGGCGCCCGCCCACTTGGCAGAGGTGCCGATTAAACTGACAACCGCCGCGGTCCCCGCAGTGGTTTTGATAAATTCTCTTCGCGTATTCTGATTCATCGCTCTATCCCCTATCAGTCAATTTGCTCTGGCTCCAGCCAGCCCGGCCCGCTGCCCAGAAATCTCCCAGCGGCTCCCCGGACATTCCAGCCTGCACAAGAGCCTTACACCGCGATCATAAAAGAGAAACCAGCCCGGGTCAATTGCATGAATAGATAAAAACCAATCAGCACCAAGCCCCATTTCTTATCAGAACCAATCAGAACCATTCTTCCCATGATCCTTATTGATTAATTCTCCCAAAGAAAAACGGGCCCAGTCCAGAAGCCCGCTTTGCATCGATCGCCTGATTCACTTCAACACATACTCAAAAAACTGGTACAGTTGTTCGTTGGATTCTTCGGTCGGAGCGTGGGTCTCCCGGTTGGTCATGAAGACCCGGTTTTCATACCCCAGAAAGCGGTTGACCGCGATGGCGTGCTGAAGCGGAATCCAGCGCTCGGGCGTATCTTCCGCCCCACCGGAAACCAGGAACGGCCGCGGCGCCATCAGGGCGTGGAGTTCATGCAGATCATACCCCTCGGCGATCAGTTTTTCATATAGCCCGGTGCGGGGGTTGTCTTCCGTGATTAGACCGCGATGGCGGAACGGCTCCCCCGCATAGCCCAGGTACCACG
>JAVFAP010000399.1:0-4504 GCA_034002445.1 bacterium
AGTAACCTCGTAGGCATTTGTTTCCCCTTCTGGTTGGCGATCATAGACATGCTTCGAATCCATAGTTTTTTCAATCTCGACAGTAAACGAAGCCGTCTTCATCCCGCGGTAGGTCTCATATACTTTTTTGAGATACGCTTCGTAGGTTTTTTCTTGCGCGGGACACTCCACCGGATTTCCGGCAAGACCCGCCACGAAAAAAAGACTGGATAAGAATAAGGACCAGGACGCTTTCATACAATTCTCCATCATCCACCAGGAATGGGACATCCGCGCGGATCGTTTTTTTATGCCTCTCCAGAAGAGAATAACGCAATCCCAGAGATAACGTCCAGGCGCAAACCGGGTTACGCTGAATTCAAGCCATGCTTGCATGGCAAAAGAAGTATATCTCATGGGCGGGGGAAGTAAATCAATCCTGCAAGGATAAAAAATGGGCCTCGAACAAAAAAAAATGCGCCAGAAATCATCTGGCGCCAACGGGGCACTTAGGCCCCCAGGGTTGAGGGCGATGAGGGAGGAACCTGGTTGAACCGAGGCTCCTCACACATCGTGTGGACGCTTGGTTAAGCCCGCTCGGGGTTTAGACTTCGTCGAAACTTCGGATATGCTGCTTTTTCAGCTCTTTCGCGTAATCATCCAGAAGTTCCAGGGTAACATGTTGTGTGGAGCGCGGTTTATCCTCCAGTGACGGGTCGAGCAGGCTGGAAGGCCCCGCCAAGACTCGAGGATCGAGTTCTACACAATTGGGATTCTCTTTCTTTGGGTCTTCTTCTTTCTCTTGATCGGGTTGCCACCAGTAGACCACCAGGAGAGCAGCAAAGATCACAGCGCAGATGATGAACTTTACCACTGGCGGAACGCTGATCAATTCCATTCCCTGCATCGTCTCTTCGCTCCCTTTCGTTTGATTGCACTTTCATAAAAAGCAAAGAGGATGCCAAACCACTAAGGATATTATAACACGTTGAAAAACCAATTGTTAGAGTTTTTTCATCCTGAGACTCAAATTTAGAATGGCTATGAAAAAACTGCCCTTGGGTGAAAAAGATGGAAAAAATTTCCTCTTTCGTTATCGGTAACTAGCCTAAAAACTTTAAGATAAATTCTTTGATCTTAAATAAATTCTAAGCAACGCCCCCATGCGCCTCTCCAGCGCGAATTCTCAAACACATGAGGGAAAAATGGCTGGGCTATTCTTCCTGGTCGCAAAACGAGAAAAGGGGAACCGTGATTTTCTCTCGGCTCCCCTTGATTCTCGGTTTGCATTGTATGCGGAATACGTCGATACGCGGCTCGGATTTATTCCTCTTCGCCTTCAGGAAAATCCGATTCTTCGCTTGGCACATCTTCGACCGGTTCTTCGCTGATCTCGTCAAAAAGCAATTCGTCCGGTGCGGAGAGATCCCCCTCGTCTTCCCCGTCTTTCATCTCTTCTTTCGCTTCCGGCAGTTTGCCAATAGCGGCAACCTGGTCCCCTTCATCCAGTTTGATCAACCGGACACCCTGGGTATTGCGGGAAATGGAGCGTATATCATTGACACTGGTGCGGATCGCGACGCCGTTGTGGGTGATCATCATGAACTCATCCCCTTCAAACGCTTCGAGAATCCCAATGACCCGGCCATTGCGCTCATTGGTTTGGATATCGATGACGCCCTTGCCGCCGCGGTGAATCTTGCGGTATTTCTCGACTTCTGTCCGCTTGCCATAGCCCTTCTCTGTCACCGTGAGGAGATCCGCGCCCTCATGGCAGACGATCATGCCAATGACAGCATCATCCCCTTCCAGGCGAATCCCCACCACGCCGCGGGCAGTCCGGCCCATATCCCGGACATTCTCTTCAGAGAAACGAATCGCCATCCCATTGCGTGTGGCGATGATCACTTCATCCTGGCCGGTAGTCATCCAGACACTCAAGAGGCTGTCGTTCTCGTCCAGGCTAATGGCGTTGATCCCTCCCCTGCGCGGATTGGAGAACGCGCTCAGTTCGGTCTTTTTCACCACACCATTGCGCGTGACCATCATCAGATACCGGCCCGCAGGAAAATCGGCGACAGGAACCATGGCCGTGACACTTTCCCCCTTCTCCAACTGAAGAAGATTGACAATCGCCTTGCCCTTGGATTGCCGCCCCGCCTGTGGAATCTCGTACACCTTCAGCCAATGGACTCGGCCTCTATCGGTGAAGAAAAGAATATAATGGTGGGTGGATGCGATGTACAACTGCTCGACAAAGTCATCCTCCTTCGTCCCCATGGCGCTGACACCACGCCCGCCCCGCAATTGGCGGCGGTACACCGTCGTGGCGATCCGCTTGATATAACCCGTGTGGGATATGGTAACCACCATGTTCTCTTCGGCAATCAAATCTTCCACTTCCAAATCGCTGGCTTCAGAAACGATCTTGGTCCGGCGTTTATCGTTGAAGCGTTCTTTAATTTTGGTCAATTCTTCCTTCATGATCGAAAAGACCAGTTCATCCGAAGCAAGAATCTTCTTGAAATACTCGATATCCTTGAGGAGTTGATTGTATTCATCTTCCAATTTCTCACGCTCCAGGCCGATCAAGCGCTGCAGTTGCATTTCCAAAATAGCCTTGGCTTGGATTTCGGAGAGTTGAAACCGGCTCATCAAGCCAGCCATCGCTTCCGCCCGGTCTTTGGAGGCCCGAATCAACGCGACGACTTCGTCAATATTATCGCACGCGATCCGCAAGCCTTCCACAATGTGCAAACGGGCTTCGGCCTTGCGCAGATCAAAGATGGTTCTACGCCGGATCACCTCCCGGCGGTGTTCGATAAAGTGGCTGATCAGTTCCCGCAGGGTCAAATATTGCGGGCGGTTATCCACCAAGGCCAGCAGAATGATGCCAAAGGTGGATTGCATCCGGGTATGCTTGTACAGTTGATTGAGGACAACCTCCGCGTTTTCCCCGCGCTTCAGTTCGATCACGATCCGCATGCCCTCGCGGTCGGATTCATCCCGCAGATCAGAAATCCCTTCGATCTTCTTGAGCCGGACCAAGTTGGCGATCTCTTCCACCAAGCGGGCTTTGTTCACCATGTAGGGGATTTCGGTAACGATGATCGCTTCCTTGCCTTTTGGCAATTGCTCTTTCTTGGTTACCGCCCGCATGATGACCCGGCCCCGGCCCTTGCGGTAGGCTTCCACAATCCCAGATCGCCCGCAAATATAAGCCCCGGTAGGGAAATCCGGACCTTGGATATATTTCATCAACTTGGTCGTGTTGATCTCTGGATCATCGATCATAGCGATCGTGGCGTCGATAACCTCCCCCATGTTGTGGGGAGGGATATTGGTCGCCATCCCGACCGCGATTCCGGATGAGCCATTAACTAACAAGTTTGGGATTTCCGTCGGCAAAACCGAGGGTTCCTTCAACTGGCCGTCAAAGTTATCCAGATAGTCGATGGTTTCTTTTTCGATATCGGTCAACAGCGATTCCGCCACCGAAGCCAGGCGGGCTTCGGTATACCGCATCGCGGCGGCGCTATCGCCATCCACCGATCCAAAGTTCCCCTGCCCATCGACCAGGGGATAGCGGTACGAGAAATCCTGCGCCATGCGTACCAGGGTGTCATAAATGGCGGAATCTCCGTGAGGGTGGTATTTCCCCATCGTCTCCCCCACGATACGGGCGGATTTCTTATAGGCGGAGCGGTGAGTCAAGCCCAATTCCTTCATGGCGTAGACAATGCGCCGCTGCACCGGTTTCAGCCCATCCCGGACATCGGGTAGGGCGCGCTGGACGATGACCGACATCGCGTAACTGATATACGATGTCTTCATCTCCTCTTCAATATTGATGGGTCGAATACGCTCATTTTGCGCGAACATAAAAAGCACTCCAATGGTTCATGCGAATACACCGCCCGGCCAAAACTCTTGCATTCATGCGTTGGCCCGCGAGGGTTGCAATACAGAGAGAGAGTGACCGCAAGGCCCTCTCCCGACCAACCAGTTTTGCATTCGGTTAAGTTGAACTAAATTCAATGATAGCTATATTTTACGTTCGAAACGTCTTTCAGGCAATGGATAGGGTTCAAAGTGCACAAAATAGCAGCACCATGGCCTGCCGCCACCACGCAGGATTTCCAGTTTAATCCAATGGGTCTTCTACACGGAAAGCATCCTCGATGTGGGTGATTTGGGGAGCGGCGTTTTTGGGGTAGAGGACAGAGATAATATCATACCGCACCTCTTTTTGATCAGACCAACCGCGCTGGTACAGAAACACCTCGGCGGTGGCGATGATGGCTTTCTGTTTTTTGGGGGTTACGGCCTCATAGGGCATGCCATACGCGGCGCTGCGTCGCGCCTTGACCTCGATAAAGACAATCCGCCCCGCCTGCTCGGTGATGATATCGATCTCCCCATGCGGGCCGCGAAAATTCCGCTCCAGCAGATGGTACCCCTTCGCCTGCAAGAAAGTGGTCACCGCGCCTTCCCAATACGCCCCCCGATCCACCGTCGCGGGCTG
>JAVFAP010000400.1:0-4502 GCA_034002445.1 bacterium
GGGATGGAGCCCGATCGATGTTCCATCATTTCGTAACGCTCATGGGAATACTTAAAGACATCGGCAAAGCGCAGACATTCCAAAAAGAGGGCTTCGTTGTCGATTCGGTTCGGCTCGAAATAGAGCCGTGCCCCCTTGGCTTTGCATCGTTTGGCGAAGTGGAGGGCACCGGGCGCCACGCGTTCCAGATAGACCCAGTCGAAAGGGCCCGGCAGGGCGGCGGTGATTGCTTCGGCCTCGGCTTCACTGATGGCGTCATAGTGGGAGAACTCCGCCCCGCAAGCCGGGCATTGTCGCACGAATTGGTGGCTCTCCGCATGGGAAATCTGGACATAGACAGGCATGGCGGATTCTGTTTTTTGTAGTATGAAATCCAGGTTGAGGCCAAACCGGCTTAAATCCTGCATGAAATAGGCGGATGCACGGTCTCTTCCGATGCAGCCCACTGGGTAGGCGTCCCAGCCTTCGGTGGCCAGGATGGTCAGTACATTAATAGAGCTGCCCCCGGCAAAGAGGCGGTACTGGGGCGAGCCAGGGATGGGGACCGCGTCCAGGGTGAAGAGGCCGGTACCGGTGATGCGGGGTGTGATCACGGTTTCTCCTTACGCAGGGATGGTTTGAAATTCCTTCTTCACAAAACATGAATTCAGCCAGGTCGGGGATCGGGCTGGCACGGTGACAACCATTATTGACTATATATGTAGTCATGGCGGATGTCGCCGAGGGCAGGGAAGGCCTGGCGGTACTGTTGTAAGGCGGCATAATCCAGGCTGGTGTGGATGGCGGTTTCGATCTCGCCGCCATCGGCGAGGATTTGGCCTTGGGGATCGATGATCTGGCTTCGCCCTGCGTAGGCTAGTTTGGGATCGGTGCCGACGCGGTTGACGGCGGCGACATAGGCCTGGTTTTCGATGGCGCGGGCCTTGAGCAGAGCCAGCCAGTGTTCTTGGCGGGCGGCGGGCCAGCAGGCGATGACACAGAAGAGATTGGCACCCTGCTGCACCGCATGGCGGAAGATTTCGGGGAAACGGAGATCGTAGCAGATGAAGGGGGCGACAGTGAATGAATCCCATTCAAACAGGGTGATCTTTTTCCCCGGAATGTAGTGCTCGGTTTCGCCTCCGTAGGTGAAGGGGTGAATTTTCTGGTAATGGGCGATGGTGTTTCCCTCGGGATCGCAGACGAGGCAGGTATTGCGCCCTTTGTCATTTTCCGCCAGAGAGACCAGACCCCCGAGGAGAAAAACGCCAAACTCGCGGGCGGTGTTGGATAGAAAAGTTTCGGTCCGGTCGGGCTCATCCAGGCCGATTCCGCATTTGTTCATGCTGAAGCCTGTGGCGAACATTTCCGGTAGAATGACCAGACTGCCCGGTTGCACCGCCGATTGTTGGAGCATTTTGTGGACTTTGGTGAAGTTGGCCGCCTTGTCTTCCCAGGCGATATCCATTTGCAGGCAATAAATGTTCATTGCAATTCTCCTTTCTCCGCGCGCAATCCGTGGATCAGCCGCTGGACGCCCGCAGTGGCGGTTTCCAGGCGCAAGGCGCCGTACGCGACGCGGAAATAGCCATTCTCTCTCATTCCAAACGATTGGCCTGGCATGACCGCCACGCCGTGGCGCTGGATGAGAGCGCGGATGAGGTCCATTTCGTCTTGGTTGGAATCGATCTGAATGAAGAAATAAAACGCGCCTTGGGCGGATGGAACATGACAAAGGTCCGATGCTCTATTGAATTCCTGCAGGAAGCGGGTGCGGATCGCGTCGTATTCATGCAGCCAGCCTTGCATATACGCCTTGCCAGCAGTGAGGGCCCCGATGGCGGCGAATTGAGAGATGACCGGCGGACAGATGAGGTTAGTGTCCTGAATCTTCTTGATCGCCATTGCCAGATGGTCGGGGAAAACCATGTAGCCGATGCGCCAACTGGCGAAACCGTAAGCTTTAGATAAGGAATAGAGCGAAATCGTATGGCCCGAGGCGCCAGGAATGGAGCCGGGGGAGAAATGCCGAGCCCCACCGTAGACGAAATACTCATAGGCTTCGTCGTGAATGTGGTAGAGACCCTTTTTATTACAAATTTCGTTAATGGCACGCAGGGTCTCTTCTGGGTAGACCGCACCGGTTGGGTTGTTGGGGGAGACGGTGAGAATGGCCCGGGTGCGGGGGGTGATGGCGTTGGCGATGCGCTCGAGATCGGGTTGGAACGCGGCATCGGTCGGCACGAGCACAGGGACACAATCGGCGATGCGGGTGGCCATCTCGTGGTTGAAATAATAGGGAGTGAGCAGGATGATCTCATCCCCGGGATCGGCGATGGCCGGGACCACGTTGAAAAAAGCCATGTTGCCCCCGGCGGTGACACAGACGCAAGCGTCATCGGGATGGGCTGGGGATTCAGGGACAGTCATGCCGTTTTCGCTGGCTAACTTGGCTCGAATCGCTTGCCGCAGGGCGGGGATCCCTTCCACTGCGTGGTATTTGTGATTTTCTGGATTGCCCAGGAAATCCTCTATGGCGGAAATGGCTTGAGGCGGTGGTCCATAGTGGACGACGCCTTGCCCCAGGGAAATGGTGCCGGGATGACCGCGCACCAGATCGCCCACGATGGGGATGACAGGGGCTTGGACTTGGTGCATACGCAGACTTTGGCTCATGATGGTCCTTTCCGGAATGAATGCTTTTATCATACAAGCCGGCGGAGCGGAAGCGAATCCATTCATCGCACGTTTCATCGCAAGGATTATTGATTTCCCCTCTATCTATTTGGGAGAAATTTTTTTATGGTAAAGGCAAATTCTGGATCGAGGTGTAAGAACCATGACTGTTACAAATCCCAATCGGCGTGCTTTTGTGAAGACTGCGGCCGCCGCTTCAGTGGCGCTTTCGTTTCCAACGGTACTTTCCGCGCAGGAAGAGAAGGGTCAACTGGCCCTGTTGGGTGGCGAGCCCATCCGCAAGACCGGATTCCCCTCCTGGCCGGTGATCGACCAGACCGATGAGACCAACCTGATGGATGCCTTGCGCCGCAAGGAGTGGTGCCGCCTGTATGGCAATATCACGACGACATTTGAGGAACAATGGGCCAAGATGCTGGGCGCCAAGCACGCGATCGGGGTTACCAATGGCACCAGTTCGCTCTATGCCGCCCTGTTTTGTGTGGATGTGCAGCCGGGGGATGAGGTGATTCTTTCACCCTATACCTTTATCGCGACGCTGAACGCGGTGTTGCAGCAGTACGCGTTGCCCGTGTTCGCCGACACCGATCCCGAGACCTTCCAGATGGATGCCACGAGTGTGGAGGAACGGATCACCGAACACACCCGCTGCCTGTTGCCGGTCCATATTGGTGGAAATGTGGCGGATATGGGTGCAATAATGGCGATCGCGCAGAAACATAAGCTGGCTGTAGTCGAAGATGCCTGCCAGGCGCACTTCGCGGAATGGGATGGAAAGAAGGCCGGCGCGATCGGGGATATTGGTTGCTTCAGTTTTCAGGCGACGAAAATTCTCCCCTGCGGCGAAGGCGGGGCGGTGGTGACCAGTGATGAAGAACTGTGGAACCGGTTGCACGCGTTTCAGAACAACGGCCGGGACCGAGTTCACGGCACGCGAGACGGGTATCAGTACCAGGGAGGCAACCTGCGCATGACCGAACTGCAAGCGGCGATATTGAACGCGCAACTGACCCGGTTTGAGGGGCAGGTGCAGCAACGGGTGGAGAATGCCGCCTATTTGGACCACCTGTTGGAAGATATTCCCGGCATCCGGCCAGCCAAAAAATCACCCGGTGCCACGTTGAGCACCTATTATTTGTACATGGTGGATTATGACAGCGCAGAGTACAACGGCATCTCACGGGGCCGGTATTTGGAAGCGTTGCGGAAGGAAGGGATCCCCGCGGGTGGTGGGTATGTCCCGCTGAACAAAGAGCCGATCGTGGAAAAGATGTTGAACAGCCGGGCGTATAAACGCTTGTATTCGGAAGAACGGCTCAAGGCCTATTGGGAGAAGAACCATTGCCCCAACAACGACAAAGTATGTGAACGGGCGTTTTGGTTATCGCATGAAGTGCTGGAGGGCAGCAAGGATGATGTGGAGCAAATCGCCCAAGCCATGCGGAAGGTCTATCACAACCGGGAAGCCTTGGGGTAAAGGCAGTGGGCAGAATTTGTTGGGTGGGCTCAACGCGCCGGTAGGCGCGTAGCCCACCCCGGGTATCGTACCATTTTCATTGTATGGAAGGGTAGGTGCGGCGTCGCCCAGGGTTCGCCAGAGGACAGCCCTTCAGGCCTCGACAATAAATGAGGCTTAAATTAAGCGCAGAAAGCGCGTTTGTGGATAGCGAAACCGGGAATCCGCGCAGCGGAACGCGCGGAGTTTGTGCGTTGGGCTTGGTGGGCTACACTCGCTTCGCTCGCTGTGAGCCCACCCTACGGGGTTTCGTGAGCCCACCTACAGGGCTTGGTGGGCTACACTCGCTTCGCTCGCTTTGAGCCCACCC
>JAVFAP010000401.1:0-4498 GCA_034002445.1 bacterium
TCCTTTCCGATGAGGTGAACCATGATGAAACGCCGAAATCTTCTTACTGCTTGATCCACCGGCGCCCTGGGGCTGGCCGCCTCCCGGGTGGCTTTCACACAAGATCCAGCCCCCATCTCTCCCGCTACCCGGCCAGGGGAAGGGGTGAAAATCACGAATGTCAAAGTGGTTTGCACCGCGCCAGAACGGATCCGCCTAGTCGTGGTCAAAGTGGAAACCAGCGACCCCGGCCTTTATGGCTGGGGCTGCGCGACATTCACACAACGGCCACTCACCGTCAAAACCGCGGTGGAAGAGTACTTGCGGCCCTTTCTGATTGGCAAGGACCCGGATGCCATCGAGGATATCTGGCAATCCAGTTTCGTCAGCAGTTACTGGCGCAACGGGCCCGTCCTCAACAATGCCCTCAGCGGAGTGGATATGGCGTTGTGGGATATCAAGGGCAAGCGGGCGGGAATGCCCGTATACCAGCTGCTGGGAGGGAAATGCCGCTTCGCCGCCGATCTCTATGCTCATGCCTCCGGCCGTGATCCTGTCGAGGTCGAGGACCGGGTGCGGAGTTGGATGGAACGCGGTTACCGCCATGTGCGTGCCCAAATGAGCACTCCAGGCTACTCCGGCTATGGAGCTGGCGCGGACCGGTCCAAAACCTATGACAATCTTCCCCCCAACACCAGCGTGTTCGAACCGGCGGCATACATTCGCAGCATCCCACCCCTCTTCGCCCATCTGCGCGACAAATTGGGCTACGAGATCGAGTTGCTGCACGATATTCACGAACGGGTTTCGCCCGCCCAGGCCGTCTACCTGGCCAAAGCTTTGGAACCCTATCAATTGTTCTTTTTGGAAGATCCCGTCCCCCCAGAGGAGGTGGATCATTTTCGCTTGATCCGCCAGCAGTGCAGCACCCCCATCGCGATGGGGGAATTGTTCAACAATCCCAACGAATGGACGGGCCTGATCGCCAACCGGCTGATCGATTTTATCCGGGTTCATTTGTCCCAAATCGGGGGCCTCACCCCCGGGCGTAAACTGGCCGCGCTCTGCGAATCATTTGGCGTGAAAACTGCCTGGCACGGTCCCGGCGACAATTCTCCCATCGGCCACGCCGCCAATATCGCGCTCGACCTGGCTTGCTATAACTTTGGCATTCAGGAACAGCATATCTTTAACGAGGCGGCACAAGAGGTCTTCCAAGGCTGCCCCAAAATTGAAAACGGCTACGCCTACGCCAACGAGGCCCCCGGCTGGGGCATCGAAGTGGATGAAGAAAAAGCCAAACAGCATCCCTTCCCGGACTCGCCTCCCTTCGATCTCTTCTGGGGCAATGTCCGCCGCCGTGATGGCACCATCGTGCGGCCCTGATCGGCGAAGGCTAGAACGGTTGTGGGTCCAACCCAACCGCTTTTTCAATCGAAACAATATCCGAATTCGTATTCCCTTCTCCCACCCCCAAGTTATACTCTTGGGAGTGGGATTTTTATTGTTTGGCTCAACATAAAGGAATGGCACCATGAAAACCGTGAGAAATCTAAAGGTATGGGATTCGTTTGTCATCAAGATTAGTCTGGTAATCCTTCTCTTCATCCTTGGGATCTATATCGGAATCTTCGTACAGCACAAAATTCTTCTGGATAACGAAGTCCTGATCCGTGCCCGTTCCCATTTTGCCAGCATTCTTCTCACCCGCCGCTGGAGCGCGGAATATGGCGGAGTCTATGTGGAGAAAACTCCGGGAGTAGTCTCCAACCCTTACCTCAAAAATCCCGATTTCCAATCGACAGACGGCAAAACCTATACAAAGAAGAACCCCGCCCTGATTACCCGGGAAATATCCGAGTTGGCCACTCTGGATAAATCGTTCCAATACCACATCACCAGTCTCTGTCCTCTCAACCCCAACAACAAACCCGACGAATTTGAGACCCAAGCCTTTCAACGGTTCGAAGAGGGTGTGTCCGAGGTATATGCCACAATCCATGAAGGCGATAAAACGTATTTCCGTTACATGGCGCCCCTTTTCACCGAAGCCAGCTGCTTACAATGCCATGGCGAGCAAGGGTATGAGGTTAACGACATTCGTGGGGGAATCAGCGTGACCCTGGATACCACCCATCTTAAGAAATCGTATTATCTGATCTTCTTTGAAATTCTCGCCCTGGGTATCCTGACCATCCTGATTCTCTTGGGGATTATCTACACATTCATTTATAAATTAAAACGACAATTAACGGAAACCCAAACCCAACTGGAGGTCTTGTCTGTCACGGATGAATTGACCAAGTTATTCAACCGTCGTCATTTTTTTGAGAAATTCCGGCAGGAAATGGAACGCGCCAAACGCTATCAACATCCATTGAGTTGTGTGATGCTTGATATCGATTTTTTCAAAAAGGTCAACGATCAATACGGCCACCAAGCGGGTGATCGGATCATTCAGAAGGTCGCGGCACTGCTCAAGGAAACAACCCGGCAAAGTGATATCGCCGCGCGGTATGGGGGAGAGGAATTCGTTCTGTTACTGCCAGAAACCGATGGCGAAAGCGCGCTCGCGGTGGCGGAAAAAATCCGCCAGGCGGTCGAAAACTCGGCTATCACCCTGGATAATGGACAAACGACCCAGTGCACGGTTAGCCTGGGAGTCGCCTCGGTCCCGCCTGCAGCCTTGTCCAATACCACAAACTGCGATTCATTGATCAACCAGGCGGATATGGCCCTGTATCAAGCCAAACAAAGCGGACGCAACCGAAGTATTCTCGCGCCTTGACACGAGTCCGCATCCCAGGGGAATTTCCTTTCATCGGGGATGCGGATCGAACAGATCAATACGCAGTAAATCCGGGAACCAGGGTTGATTCAAACGGGCCTTGAATCAAGGCAATCACGGTCACCGCGCCGTCTTGAATCAAAACCGACAATCCCCCCGGGCTATACGCCAAGCCGCGGATCACCGCCTCGCCCCGTTCCGGGGCCAGTTGCGCGAAGAGTTCGCCGGTATAGTCTTCACCGGTCGAATCCGCCGTAGTGTATAGGACAATCTTCCGGGCCAGGCTTTGGTCTTTATCCGCCACCGCCACAAAAAGCCCTCCCCCCCCAAGAGCCGCACTGCCACTCCCCAACATACTGGGTAAAGCGTACTCCGCTCCGATCTTGCCCATTCGTTTCACGCTGTATCCACGGTGCTCCAAAACCAGGTACGGAATGGAGGGCCGGGAAGTCGGGGTGGGATTGATGATTACATCGGGGGTAAACACCCGAGGCGAGAGGCTGGTGTACCAACGCGCGGTTCCTTGCGCTTCCGCCTGGATAAATCCCTGTACTTCGCCATTTTGAAGAAGGATGCGGTAGCCTTGCCGAGTCAGGTTCAGATCCACAACCGGTGCCGCGGGGGCTGTGGTGAATGGCAGGGGAAAAGCGTCTCCCAACGCGCTAATCGTCCCATCTTGATGAACGATATAGTACCCATTTTGTTGTAATTCCAAATCAATGGCGCCGGAAACACCGCTTTGCACTCGTCCCTGGTCGATCGCGTTACCAAAACAAGCCACCAGGCCATCGCGATACAAGATGTAGTATCCCTGTCCATCCGGGCTGAACTCCAAATCTACCGCCATCCCAGGACGCCTCATCTCCCCTTGAAAGAGGAAAGACGCCTCTCCCCGCACGGACCCATCCGCCCGCAGGAAGACCAGACAATTCTGGCCAGGGCACCACTTCATTTTCACATACGGCACGCCATCCTGGATGGGCGTGGTGCGAGGGCGTGCATCCCCAAACCCATAGAGATGCCCATCGCGGGTCAAGACATAGTACCCTTCGGAGGAGGGTGTCAAGACGAGATCGACAGCGTCCTCACACACCGGGTAGCCATACGAAACCGCATAGCCATGGGTCTGGATCACACCATCGCTGTACAGAACATAAGCCGAGGCTTCATCCGCTAAAAATTCCAGATCCATCGCATCGGGTTGGGCCGCCATACTCCCCCAAGGCCACAAGGCAGAGCACAGGCAAATTACGAGAATTCGTTTCATGATCAAACTCCTTCGATTCGCGGCCGCAGACATCAGTCAACAATAGTGAACTTGGAATAGGTGAATTCAATCCGCTCCATATATCGGGTATTGTTCTCGACAGACAAGGGGGGAATGGAAAATTTGATGGGGAAGGTATCATAGAAAAAAATTCGTAAAATGCGGGAGCCGGCTTTGTTTCTGATGGTGAGTTCCATGTTTCGTTTCACATCCGAACCCGCAATAACTTGATCCCTCCAATTCCGCATGTCCCGATTGAAAACCCCATGCAACACCAGGTTGGGATAGGTAGTGGCTCCAGGGGTATACCCTTTGAGAGAAGTGAACTGAACCGACGTGGTATTTTCGATCCCTTCCAGCATATAGATGATGCCGTAATTCGTCATCCCCTTGATATCCAATTCGATCTTGGTGAGATCCGGATAATCGGCGGGATTCTTGTACTGAAAATCCATCGGTTCCGC
>JAVFAP010000402.1:0-4483 GCA_034002445.1 bacterium
GTTTTCTCCGCCAAATCCCCCAAAAACCGGTTCCACTGCCCGCTAAGGGTGGAGTGCAGCCGCTCCAGGCAGCCCTCCAAAGTAAAATACCCGCAATCTCCCATTAATTTTAGAATCACGGTCGCCAGGTCGATCCGGTGAAGCCAGGGCTCAAATTGCGGCGCCTGCCCGGCGGCGTACAGCCCCAGCAACCCATCCACATCCCCCGGCGACTGGGTGACAATCATCCCCCGGCCAAAATCGCTCAGTCCCAGCCGCCCCGCCCGGCCCACCATGTTGAACAACCGGTCCTGCGGAATCGGCAGGGCGGCCGGCGGCCGCCCTTGGCTCTTCTCATCCACATTGGAGGCATACATCCGCTGCGTCGTCAGCACATTGATCACAGGGAAATTGATCCCCTCCGCCAGCGTCCCCGTCGCGCAGATCAACACCACCTCCCCCTTCTGGATCGCGCTCTCCACCACCCTGCGCTCCTCCTGGGACAGATCACTGGTATGTACCGCCACCCGCCTCGGCAATAGCAGCGCCAGAAAATCATGCAGAAAGGTCGGCTCCAGCGCCTCCAGCGCGGCCCCGTTCCAATCCGGGTCGGGCTCGTACGTCTCCGCCAGTTTACGCGCGAAGGTATAGCATAAATCCCGCCGGGGCCAGAAGAGCAAGGTGATCTCTCCCCGCGCGGCAAAATACAGCGCGGTCTGCCGCATCAATTCCGCCTCGTTCTCCGGCGGATCGAACGGAAAGGTCTCATGGCCCTCTTGGCCCGTGTTGAACTCGGTATAGGTAAACCGGTTCCCGCACAGCACCCCCTGGCGCAGTTCCACCGGCCGGGCACGCTCCACCAGCAAATCGGCCTTGAGCCATCGCGCGATCGCGGGATCCGATACCACCGCCGATAGCCCCAAAAGTTGCACAGAGGCTTCATCCCTCAGCCGAGTCAACAGTACTTCCAAATCCGGACCCCGGTTGGGATCAAAAAGATAATGGATTTCATCGATCACACACGCCCCAACCCCGGCCAACAGCGCCGGACTCAGCCGCAGCAGCGGCTCCAACTTCTCATAAATCATCACGGCCAGATGAAAACGCCCCTCCAGAATGCGCTTGTCATGAAAGGGATGGTCGCGAGTGGAAAGAACAATTTCATACCCCAGCGGCTCATACCGCTGCCGCAATTGCTCATGACGCTGGCTGGCCAACGCCTTGGTGGGCACCAGCAAAATGACCTTCCGATTCTTCAAAACATGGGATAAAAACAGGATTTCCGCCAAAAACGTCTTGCCCGATGAGGTCGGCGCGCACAGCAGCAAACTCCGCCCATCCAAAAGATGATTCTCCTCGATCACGCGTTCCTGCAAAGGTAAAAGACGGGGGCCATACGCCTTCTGCAACACCTCCAACTGCGATGCCGTGAAATGAAAATGACGTAAAAAATCAATCTCCATATCGTTTAACCATCCCGATTCAACACAAACCAGCCCCCGGTTCCTTTCATGGTTTAATCATACTTGGATCGCCTTGTCAACCAGGGCCAGGGAGCCAGGAGGGGTGGGAAAAAACTAAAGGTGGGATGCAGGACAACAAAAAAGGGGTGGATCATCACCCCTTTGAATTCAGAAATCATACCGCGAAAAACCTGGATTGGATCGCCTTTTGTCTTCGAAACAAACCATCACCCTTGCAGAACAAACGGTCTCTGGCCCCATGCAATCCCAATCCGGCTTGATATGGACTTTATGAGTAAATATCCGCCTCCTGCTGGCACTTCACGCAGTTCTTGGCTGTCGGCAACGCAATCAGCCGCGCTTCCGGAATTTCCTCGCCACAGGTGGCACACTGGCCATAGGTCCCCTTCTCGATCATCGCCAGGGCTTCATCGATGGCAAGCAACCGGTTCCGGTCATGTTCGGCCAAACCCAGTAAATTCTCTCGTTCACTGTAATTGGTGCTTTGATCCACCAAATCCCCATGCGCGACGATTTCATCGACGTTGTGTTTGTTTTTCATTTCATGGAGGATTTCTTCCCGTTCTTTCAACAACTTTTCACGAAGATCGGCAAGGCGTGACATATCCTGCTTCTTGGATGGTTTTTTTGGCTTTGTTTTAGGCATTGGCTCTACCCCAAACTTTCAATGAAATCGTATTGTTTGTTCAAACACCCCGATGCAGTCTCACTGTCGTTCTTGGGAAGGGAAACATACTTGTAACCTCTCCCTTTGTCAATAGTGTTCCACCGGTAAGAAAACCATACGCAACAACCTTTGATCGATTGAAATCCCGATAACGCCTCCCGATCTGACCTTTTAGGTACTGTGCTATGTTCTCCCTCACGCGAGGTGGAGCGAGAATACCGCGGTTTGACCCGAAAATATAGCGTAATTTGCTCGTTTTGACTAGCAAAAAGGGAATTTTATTCGCGCTTCATCCGATCGGGCCAATGGCTGAGACTTGGCCACTCGGACATCATCGTTTCGGTAAAGGCGGAAAGCCCCAACAGCCCGCCCGTATGGATAAACAAAACCTTGGCCCCAGGCACGATCCGGCCCGCCTGGATTTCCTGATACAGACCATAAAACGCCTTGCCCGTATACACCGGCTCTAAAATCAGCCCCTCGCGCTGCGCCACATGCCGCAAAAGCGCCAGCTGCGCCGAGTCCGTCTTCGCATACCCCCCGGCGATATACTCCCCGGTCAAATGCAGCGGCCACGGCTCCAGGCGCAACCCAAATTGCCGCTCGGCGTTCTGGAGATCCTGCTGAATCTTGTGCGTGAAATGCTCCACCGTGGCACAGACCAACACCCCCAACACCCGGCATGGCAACTGGTTCCACTGCCCCCCCGCATACAAGCCGGCAAACGTGCCCCCAGAGCCCACCGCGCAGACAATCCAGTCGGGCGTCCACCCGCTCTCCTCCCACTGCGCCTTCATCTCCGCCACCGCGTCGAAATACCCCAATAATCCCAGCGCGTTGGAACCTCCGGTGGGGATCATGTACGGCTTTTTTCCCTGCGCCGCCAACTCGTCCCCCACCGTGTAAATATGCGTGTCGATGGTGGTGGCATACGTCTCCCACGGTACATAGCGTACCTCCGCCCCCGCCAGCAAATCCAGTTGCAAATTGCCGTGCGCCACCGCTGGCGGCTGCCCAGTCAGCACCAGTACCGAATCCAACCCCAACTGGCGGGCCGCCAACACCGTGGCGCGAGCATGATTGGAAGTCGTCGCCCCACAAGTCACCACGGTATCGCACCCCTGCCGTAAGGCCTCGGCCAACAAGTAATCCAGTTTGCGGATCTTGTTGCCGGAAAGAGCACAACCCGTCAAGTCATCTCTCTTGACACACAAATCCACCCCCCATTCCGCCCCCAGCCGGGCCAGCGGTTCAATCGGAGTCGGGATTCGCGCCATCGATAGTTTGGATGGAAACAAAGGCATTTGCGCCTCTCCTTTCTATGCAAAATTTCTGCTGCCTTGATACAAATACAAAAGCCACCCCGCATCGGAGGTGGCTTGGTTCGGACACAATCGGATTCCCCGCCCGCGCTTACTTCTTCTCGTCTTTTTTGGAGTCGAACGCTTTCTTCGCCTTCGGGTTGTTCTGGTTGCCGGGCTGCACATCCGCTTTCCCGACAAAGATCACGCCTTCTTCAATCTTCATCTTGGCGGCGGTGATATCCCCCCGCATTTCCGCGGTGCTGCGCAATTCCACCAGATCCGTCGCGATGATGTTGCCATTCACCTTGCCTTCGACAATGATGCTGCCAACGGAGATTTCCGCCGTCACTTCACCGGTCTTCCCTACAATCAAATGCCCTTCCGAGGCGATATCCCCGTTGAAACGGCCTTCGATGCGAAGCCCTTCCTTGAAACGCAAGGTTCCCTGAAATTCGGTGTCTTTCCCCAACGTGGTGTACGGTTGTTCCGTTCTGTGTTGGGACAACGGCGACGGCGATTGAGGAGCCTGCAACGCTCCGCCGGGCTGCGTTAAGGGGTCTTTTCTTAGAATATCCACGGCCAATAATCCTCCAGAACAACAGTTTGTTGTTTGTATTTCGATTCGGTTGTGTACTCTTCGAGTAGCAATAATGGATTCTAACCTTACCAATCTCTTACCCAAAAGTCAATCATGGTAATCCGCTTCCTTCAAAAAAAGGAACGGATTGCCCTTTTTTACCCACTCGCCAAAGGCATGATGCGGTTGTTCCATCCCTTAAAAAAAGGTATGTTGAGAGATCCCATCCCGCTCAGGCGGCGATAAACCAAGAAAGCAACAAAGCAGGGAGCACACCATGGAAATTCTGACCAAACACATCCATCTGTCCACCAAGGGTAAAACCGATATCATCGACCTCACCCCCAGACTGACCCGCGTCATCGAACAAAGCGGGATGCAAGAAGGACAACTGACCGTCTTCGCCCCCGGCGCCACAGCAGGCATCAGCACTGTGGAATATGAACCCGGCTTGCTTCAGGACATCCCCGCA
>JAVFAP010000403.1:0-4460 GCA_034002445.1 bacterium
TTTGTCTGGATGGGAATCCGCGAAATACTGGGGCCGGATGGCAAATTGCGCGGTAACGGGGGCCTCGCCTTGATAGTCGAGGCGGCTGGAGAAGAAGAGGGTGTTGGGCGCGTCTTCCTTAAAGGCGAGTTCGCGGCGATAAACCGAGCCATCGGGCAGGGTCTTGCTTAGGACCAGGGCGTTGGGTTGGGATTCCACCGCGAAGATGCCGGGGCTGTTGGTGTTGTAGCCGGTACTCTCTTCCCGCAAGGTGAGGTACTCAAAGAGGTGGCGCAGGGTGCGGAAATTGGGGTGCATGACCAGGTAGCGGTCCGTGGGTTTGTGCAGAATCTGGACGATCTTGCCGTTGTCTTCGGGCAGCAGCACTACCCGCCAGGTTTCGTTCTCCAGCCGTTCGCCCCGCACGCCATCACGGATGTAACGTTGCAGGATATCGAAATAGTCCTGGATGGGGGGCCATTCTTCCGCCCGGGTCTGACCGTATTTCTCGGTCAGTTCTTTGTAGCGGGTAACAAGGTCGCCATATCTCTCGGGGTAAGCCATGCGCAAGCGGCCCTCTTCCAGGGTAAAGTGGCCGCAGGTTTCTATGACCGCACGCACCGCGCTGATGGAGGCTTTTTCCACTCGGGCGCGGACGGTGTCGTTTTCGGCCTCTTTCATGGCTTTTTCGAACGAATCGTAAATCGCGGTTGAAACTGCGGGATTCAGACCCACTTCGAATGGCCGGGGGAAGCAGTTGGGATGGTAGCCACAACGGTCGGCCGCGCGTTTGAGATCACGCAGGTATTGGATGATGGTCTTGGCTGCTTTGCCATAATGGAGGCGGCAGAATTCTTGCGCTTCTTGCCAGCTGTCCCGCTCGGGGTTCCAGATACAGCGGGAGATGACATAGTTGCGCAGATCGCACAGTTCCCCCGTGCGACCATTGCCATTGGCCTGCATGAAGAGGCCATGGGTGTTGTTTTTTAGGAAATACTGGACATTCTGACTGATGCTCCAGAAGTTGGGGAAAGGGAGATCATAGTACGAAAAGTTGGTGTTGTAGTTCCAGACCCAGATATCCTTGCAGATCTTGCCCCAGTTTTCCATATCCTGGCAGAACTCGCGATTCTTTTCGCAAGTGGGGTCGTCGATCGCGTGCAGGGTGCAGCACTCGATACTGCAGAGTTGGATCTGCACATTGTCGCGGGGACGAATGGTTTTGGGCGGTTTGCGTGTATACCAATAGGCCAAGGTTCCTACTTTAACGTTGGGGAATTTTTTCTCGATCCGTTCGGCCACCGCATTGACCAGGGCGAGATTTGACCCCATGGGGGTACCCTCGCGCTGATTGATGGCCTCGCATTGCTCACAGCGGCAATAGGCGTCGTTGTCGTTCTGGCTGACGCTGATGTTTTGCACGCCTGGATCGGCCTCGATCTGTTTGATGGCGTTTTGCGCCATGATCTCGATCACTTCGGGGTTGGATACACATGGCTCGGGTCCACCCCCGCCCATTTCCAGTTTGCGAACCCCATCGACCAGGGCAAAGTACTCGGGGTGGTCTTTGCCGTACTGTTCGACAGGCAGCAGACTCTGGAACGAGTGGTTGATGAGATTCTGCCGGGTAACCCCGCCCAGCTTTTCATCCCGCGTGGTGGTGTTGACACGCAGGCGGGCGGCGAATTCGGGATGCTCTACATTTTCAAAATAATAGCTCCAGCGGAAAGAAAATTTGGGGATGAAGGTCACTTCGGTGGGTTCGATCGGCCAGCGTTTTTTCGCGGGGATGTATGTATGGTCGAACGTCAGGAAGCGAATGCCCATCTCCCGTTCCATGAACTCGTAGACGCCATAGAGCGTTCCCCGCGGCTTGCCACCAGCGATGGCGATTTGTTCGGGGGTGATGCGGTAGCGCAGTCCTTCTTCTCCCAAGTCATCGATGGCCACAGCGATAGCGCTGCCGCGCAGGGCCGTGCTGTCCCCAATGAAGATATTGTGGGTAGGGCCGACAGCGGTTTCGATGGGTAGCGAGAGACCGGTGGCTTTGTTGAAGAGGGATTGGAACTCCTGCGCGGCGTACTGCTCGCTGAGAATCGGCTGTTCCGCGATGACAATACGCGCATCGGACCAGGTGGAGAGATCAAGGGATTCTGCCAGCACGGCGCAGGGGGCCAGGCAAAGACAGAACACGATAAGAAGCAGTTGTTTCATTGGGAATTTCCCCCATTCCATATAGTGGTTGTTTCCTACTCTATCAAAAACGCGCACCGTGGGAAAGGAGGTTTCTCCTCTTGTCAAGGAAAAAGGGGCAATGAATCATTATTCCCCCGGTGGTGCAAGGCGAGGGCTTTGGCGTAGGCGTGCAACTCTTTCATGCTGGATCCCACGTAAAAATGGCGATGATGGATGGTTTTGACCCGTTCGCTGGACCGGCCACCGGTAATCAAGACAAACCCAACCTCTTCAGCGCAAGTGAGGAGTTGTGTGATCCCGTCTTCCAGATCCTTGTTGTTGAGGCGGGATGTCATGCTCAGCCAGACCAGTTGGGGATGATGTCTTTTTATGGCATACAGCAGGGTCTCGACGGGTGTGTTGGGCCCCAGATTGATCACTTGAAATCCTTCGGATTCCAGAACCGCGGCGGCACAGAGAGAAGGGAGAAAGTACGGATCCCCCGCAGGTGCCCCACCAACCGCACAAGGTGCGGCCTCGGGAATTTCAAACAACTGGCGCAGGGCATAGACTGCTTGGATGCAGACATCCGTGGCCTGATGCTCCTGGCTGATCCCTTCTTCATGATGAAGCCACAATTCTCCCAGGCGCTCCATCGCTTGGGCTATGGGACCATCACAAATCTGGGAAACCAAGTGTCCGCAGAGATACCAATATTGCAAAAGCCCGCGGGCTTTTTGGGCTTGGCCGGTATGGAGGTATTGGTAATAGCGATGGGGATCCAGATGTGTGTACAAGCCCTCTTCCACCAGAGAGGCGATATCAGAGAGGCCTAATACTCCAGGGTCGTGCAAGGTGAGGGATTGGGTGCGAATCAAGCGCAGGACTTCCATCCCATCGATTTTCCGATGCCCCCCCTCGGATTTCTGGGCAAGGATTTTTCCCTGATCAACCCACCGTTTGATGGTGGACTCGCTGACACCCACGGCCTGCGCCATTTCTTTGGGAGAAAAACTCATTTTCACGGTTCAATCGCCTTGTGGGAAATTTTCTGAACGATAAATCAATCATTCTTATTGCCATGATAATCGATTTATTTAATTTTTCAAGATATTCCCTATTGACAAATGATATTTTTCTGATAAATTAAATCGATAAAGAACGATTTTACGTTCATTTTGGGCAGGGAAGGAGAGGTCATGAAGCAATTCGCGAATCGGACAAGCAGAGGGGTTCTGTACGGACTGCTGGCTCTAATGGGGGTAGGTGTTATGGACGCGGCACAAATGGAAAAAGAAATCTTTGATTTTGTGAAGAACGAAGAGGTACAAACCTGGGCGACGATCAATGATACGGTGATGGGCGGGGTGTCCCAGAGCGTGTTTGTGTGGGATGGGCAGAGCAGGGCCGAATTCAAGGGGGATGTGTCATTAGAGAATAATGGCGGGTTCGCTTCGGTGCGAAGCCCGGTGGCGGATTATGATCTTTCAGGCTTCGATGGCTTGCTCCTGCGTGTGCGTGGGGATGGCAAGCAATACAAGGTATCGGTCAGGATGGACCGCCGCTTTGAGGGGGTTGCCTATCAAGCACCGTTTAAGACGAAGGCAGGGGAATGGATCGAGGTTTGGGTTCCATGGGAGAACCTGAAGCCCCAGTTTCGGGGGCGCGCGGTGCCAGACGTGCCCGTGTTGAACCCGGCGGCGATCACCCAATTTGGGTTATTGGTATCGGATAAGCAAGAGGGGGCGTTTGCCCTTGCGATCGATTGGATCAAAGCTTCGCACACCCCGACGAGTCAAGTGGGTGATAAGAAGAGCGGAGAGGAGAATCCCGCATGAGTACGGACTCGTTACACATTGCCGTTATTGGTGGCGGGGTGGCGGGGATTACGGTTGCGCATATTTTGCAGCGGCAGCACCACGTCACGCTGCTCGAAAAAAATGGGTATATCGGCGGGCACACCAATACAATTGTGGTGAATGACGCGCGGCAAGGCGACCTGCCCATCGATACGGGGTTTATCGTATTGAATAACAAGACGTACCCGCTGTTCCATACGCTGCTGCGGCAGTTGGGGGTGGTGGTGCGGGACAGTGATATGTCGTTTGGGTTTTACTGCCCCGAAACGAAGTTGCAGTACAGCGGCAGCAGTTTTGCCGGGCTGTTTGCGGATCGCAAAAACTATTTCAATCCACGCCATTACCGGCTGCTCTGGTATATTTACCGCTTCAGCCGGAGCGCGGCATCCGACTTGGAGACGGGCGCCTTGGAGGGAAGGACTCTCGGGCAGTATATCCAGGAAAAAG
>JAVFAP010000404.1:0-4425 GCA_034002445.1 bacterium
CGCGCAGGCAGGTCAGGACGATTTTGACAGCGGGGTCCAGACTGGTGCGGTCCATGTTCACCACGACATCATAATCCACAGGATCGTTGATATTTTTGTGAAAATATTTTTTGACGAAATCGGCTCTGGACCGGTCGGTTTTTTCGATGATCTCCTGGGCTTTCTCGGCGGTATAGCCTTCAAATTCCTGCAAGTTGCGGATACGGGTATCGAGGGAAGCAATCAAGCGAATATGAAAAGCCGAGGTGCCATGTAATAAATAATTCGCGCCCCGGCCCAAAATCACAATCCCACCTTGGAGGGCTGCAGTTTTGATAACTTGGCCGAGACAGCGGATGTAGTCATCCCGGTCGAACGCCTGCTGGTGCAGCATGCTATCCACCCATTGCTCCAAAACCGAGCGGTTTTTCTCGTCCAGTGATTCCACCAGTTCGCTGCATACCCCCATGTGTTCGGAGATGTATTCGATAATTTCCCGGTCAAACAGACCATAAAAGAGTTCGCTGGCCAGGATTTTCGCGAATTCAAAGCCGCGGCACCCCCTTTGGCGGGAAACGGTGATCACGGGTTTATGGGGGAAGACCGGTTTGGTTTTGAAATCCTCTTCCAATTGTTCCTGGTACGTTTTCAGATCCATCGCCCAACGATTGACTTGCCGTGTTACGAGTTGATGAATGTCTCTCATCATTCTGCCCCTTTCCTAACAACCATGCACGCAGTTCATCGCGATGATACCAATTTGGTTTCCCTTCCCTTGGCGGTGGGGGCGAAGGGGAAGGAGGCTCGAGTATTATTTTACACGAATCTGGTCAATTTTTCCAAAAAGAGTCAAACAAATTTCTGGTCAGGGGAAAAGGGGTGAGGGAACATCAAACGGACCCAGCCCCATGCCACATGGAATCGCAGGCAAAAAGCGGGGGTTGGCTCTCGCCCGAAGGGAGAAAAGATGGTAGTATGCCCCAACGAGCCGTAAAACCAATACTGACGTAAGGGTGAACAACAATGAGCAATCCTGAATCGAGAAAATTAGCGGAATCCATTTTGCAGAACCGATCCATCTTTTTTATGGCGACCGTGGAACGGGGCACGCCCCGCGTTCGCCCCATGACCTGCCTGTATGCGGATGGATTCAAGATCTGGACCTGTTCCCGCCGGAATACCCCCAAAATGGAACAGATCAAACAGCACAACGAGGTGGAATGCTGTTTTCTGGACGAAAACCAGCGTCAAGTACGGATTCTGGGTACCGTGAAAGTCTATGAAGACGAAAAAGCCTGGAATGACCTGCCCTTCTCGCCGGAAAGCATCCCCATGCTGGAAGATCCCGAATACCAATTGCTCCTGATTGAACCACAAGAGATCCGCTTCATCGATGATTGGAGCGTCAATTACAAGAAAATCCAGGTTTGAAACGAACCCCATCTCTCAGGCAGTAGGATCACCAGGACGCGATCACCGATTCTACTGCCTCCACACTTCCCTCCGCCACTCGGTATGGATTGCTGAAACGCGCATTGGCTTTTTGGGTGTGATAGGTCACGGCGGATTCCGAAAATTTGAGGCCGGTCGCGGTACTAATGACGCCCACCGTATCGGTTTCTTTCACCAGGCCGCTTTCGCGCGCTTTGAAGAGAGCGGAAAGCGCGATGCCGGTCTGCGGACAGATATCCACACCCGAGCGGGCCACTCCCATCTGGGCGTCCTCGATTTCATCTTCGGTGGCGCGGAAGAAGTGGGCATCGAACTCGGAAATCAATTGGGCCACCCGGGGGAACGAAACCGGATCGCAAATATTGGCGGCGGAAGCGACGCTGGCGCGATGCTTGCCGGGTTTATAGGCTTCGGGGAGCCGTCCTCCTTCATCCCAGCGGACCAGGGTATCACAAACCTCGCCCTGACCGACGAGGATGCTCGGCAGGCGGTCGATCAGCCCATGCAATTGGGCGCGCTTGAGGCCGATCAGCAACGCGGTGAGGTTGCCGGCGTTGCCAACGGGAATGGCGATCCAATCCGGGGCTTTCCAGTGCATATCCTGGCAGAGTTCCAACCCGATGGTTTCTTGCCCAACCACGCGGAAAGCGTTTTTGGAATTGACCAAGACCAGTTCGGGGTGGGTTTTGCTGAATTCCTGAATAATGCGCATGCAGCCATCGAAGCCATCGGGATGGGCGACGGCGACCACTTTGGCGCCGAATTTGAGGGCTTGGGTGAGCTGGGCGACCGAAATTTCATTGTGCGGGACCAGGATAATGCATTCCAAGTGATCGCGGGCATAGGCGGCATACGCGGCGGCCGCGGCGGAGGTGTCGCCGGTGGAAGCACAACAAACGCCTTGAATGCCTAAATGGGGGTAGGTATTCTGAAGACGAAGAACTTCGCTAATGGCTACCGACATACCCCGGTCCTTAAAACTGCCGCTGGGATTTTGGCCTTCCAGTTTGAGATAGACCGAGCCCAGCCCCAGTTTTTTGGTTAGCCAGGCTGGGAGTTCAAAGGAATCGGTACAGCCTTCATACAACGCAAGACACGCCGCATCAGGGAAGCCGGGCAGGATCAAATCGTTCCATAAAAAAACGCCGGAACCGGTGGGATAATAGCGGGCCCTCTCTCCCCAGCGGATGGTATCGAAGTAGGTTTGCGCCGCGTTGCCATGCCCCACCATGGAGCGAATGTAGTCTTCATCCCGCTCGACCAATAACAACCCTCCGCATCGGGTACAGGTGTAGGTAAAACGATCGGTCGGATAGGGGGTGCCACAAGCGATGCATTTTTGATGAAAACGGACTTCCACCTTCTCGTTTTTGCCTTGGGACATGATTCACTCCTCTTTGATGCGGGTCAGATTCCTTTGGTTTTTGCCTATCCTTGTTATACAATAAATGCTAAGGCTATCATATATCCGCAACGCAGAAGAACCAGAGGTTCATTCATCGAATCGGCTCTTTTTTTGGGAATTTCCCTTCCAGAAATCAGATCCGTGATCCGCGCTCGAAAAAAACAAGCCAGGCCAGACAAACCCCCGCGCGGGGCTAATCGTTGGTAGTAGGAAGCCGGTTGGGACCGGTCCGCATTCGGCCGGTCCCAAGAAAGAGGAACTCATGCGAATAACTCGATTCATCCCTGCCCTGATCATCGCGTTCATGATCATGACCGGTTTTCATGCTTCTCAAGCCCAAGCCTGGTGGTCCTTGGAGAAGGTGGAAGAGGCACAATCGCTGGAAGCAGGGCTGTTATATCAACGCATTTTGTATCAAACCGCGGCCAACAAGCCCGTGCGGGCGCATCTTTTGCAGATCAGCGGATTGGGCGACCAGTACTTGCTGGGGGTGTTGGGCAGTTATGGGGTGCTCTTTCCGCCCTCGGAATTTGCAAAGCAAAGCCAGGCCATCGCCTTGATTAACGGTGGATTTTTTTCGGTTCACCCTTACCGTGCCAACGGGCTGATCATGGCGCACGGCAAGATCCTGTACCCGATCCTGACCCCCAAGGCCCAGAGTTGCGTGGGATTCAATCCCAAGACGCTGCTGATCGACTGGATCGGGACCGAGGATATCAAGGACAGCCATTTTGTGACTGAGAAACCGGGGTGGAACGATTGCTATGCGGCGCTGAGCGCCGGACCAATTTTGTTGAAGAACGGCCAGGTGCGGATCAACGATGCGTCGGGAACCTATAATATGACTCTGCGCGCTCCCCGCACCGCGATCGGCAAGACCCGGACGGGGGACGCCCTGCTGCTGGTCGTGGATGGCCGACAGCCAGACTGGAGTATGGGGGTTACGCTGGAAGAAAGCGCGGTTATTTTTCAATCGCGAGGCGCGGTGGACGCGCTGAATCTCGACGGGGGCGGATCTTCAGTTATGATTCTCAACCAAGTGATCGTCAATCGCCCTTCGGAAGATTCGATCCCTGGCACGGCGGGAGTCGAGCGCCCCGTGGCCAATGTCATCGGATTATTCAAAAAATAGCGGCCGAATCCATCTTTGGTATCCGGCCTATCGGAACGGAAGGATTCTCTTTCCATGAAACACCTGATGCTGGGTCTAGGCATTCTCATCCTGGGATTGGTACTATGGTTCGTTTTTTCCTACGTGCTGATTTCGGAAGAACAACGGATTTATCAAATCATGCACAAAGGGGCCCGAAGCGTGGAGAAGGGTTCGCTTTTTTCCATTTCCCAGGTGATATCGCCGCAGTATAGTGATGCGAGCGGGCTGGACCGGGATGGGCTGCTTGGGGTATTGCGGGACTTTTTCTCAAAGTCATCCAATCGGAAGATCATCATTACGGATTGTCAGATCACGTTAGAGGGAAAAGCAGCCTCCGCAGATATCACTTTTCAGTTTCAAAGTGATATCAAAGGAGGGATCGCGCCCTATGCGGATTGGATTGTCGAAACCACCGCGAATCCGGTAACATACCGGA
>JAVFAP010000405.1:0-4436 GCA_034002445.1 bacterium
AATGAAGAAAACCAAGTAAATCCTATTGGATTGAAATATATTCGATCATTGTAAACTGAATTTACGTTTTTTCAGCGCAAAAAATCTAAGCGCTTGTTCTGCAACCGATCGGTTGGAGAACAAGCGCTTTTTTATTATCCTGACTTCGCATGTGCAACACCCGAAAACGGAGTTCCTTTGGATTAGCCTGAATCCACAGGCGTTCGATGGTGTCGGGATCGGACGAGGTACCGAATTTGCAGACAACACGGTACCAACCAAAGTCTTTACGCACGACCTGCACCATGTTGGATCGGCTACGGCTTAAATTTGCGAAGGTACATAGGGTCATTTCGGCATGCAAACCCCAAAAATCACTGCATTCCAAAATCATCGTTGAGGCCTGAAGGGCCGATCCCTGGATAGCCCAGGGGGGAGACCATTTTTTTTAGAAAAAAATGGTCGGAACCCTGGGCGATACCGTACAATCCCATCTTCACGAATAATCGCTGCCTTTAACCCTTCCTGACTTCGCATGAGCAACACCCAAAATTCTATTTCCATACCACCTAAGTCTGGTGAAATCAAGACTCTAACTCTAAGAGAAAAAAGGGGACGCGAAGTCAGGAATTTTCGTTTTTTCAGCGCTTTTTTATTATGGTTACCGCATCAATATCTCCGGTGGAACGTCTGGATACAGGATTTAATCGTTGTTAATGCACAACCAGTCCCCACGGATCAATCGAAATGGCATGTGTTGTAACCCGATACGACTGGAACGATTTCTCCAGGATGGATTGGATGACCTCTTTCTCTTGAGGATTCCGTACAAGCAGCAACATAAACCCACCTCCTCCAGCACCAGCAAGGCTATGCCCCAGGGTAAAGGGCTGGGTTGCGGTAAACATACGGGATACATGTGCTGGTTCGGTACCGCCAGCCATCTTCTTCTTTTGTTCCCAATACGTCGTAAGACACCGCCCAACGTGATCCAAGTCCCCCTGATAGAGTGCAGATGCCATTGCCTCCGCGTTGGTTGTCATGGCTTGGATATTCTCCACCATTTCTGGCACTCGCGCATACCAACGGCGAATCACATCCTGAAGCAGATTTCTTGCCAGGCGGGTGCGGCCGGTGTAGATCAACAGGCTATGCTGCTCGAGTATGTTCAAGAAGGATGCATCCAAGGCCAAGGGTTCATAAGTTACTTGAAGCGGGAGTGTATTTGTTGATCGGCTGATCTTGATGCCCGGTAACAATCCACCAACCTGATCCTGCCACCCTCCGCCTGTTGTCAATCTTTGCTCGATGTGCAGTACGGCATGAATTAACGATGTCATATCCATGCGCCTTCCCGTCACGCGACCCAACGCCGCGACAATCGCGGCGGCAAGGATGCTGCTCGTCCCCAAACCGGAGCCCGTAGGGAGATTCGAATACGTGTGGATTTCAATCCCTCCGCCCAGTGCGGTTAACTGCTGTTCTAATGATTGGGGGGATTCCAGCGAAACCAAACCGATAGCTAGTAGGATTGTCTTGCATAATGCGCCGGGGGCCAGCGGTTGCGCGTAATCTCTTAGATCATCCAATGTTGTACAGCGATGGATGCGGTCATCTTCTCCAGACTGAAACAACAGCACAGGCTCTGCAATTCGTCGCACTTTTGCACCGATTGGGCGCTCCCCATCAATTTGAACCCCCATATTGACCACGATACCTCCGTGTTCATAGGTGATGGGCGGGGTATCCGTCCAACCTCCAGCTAGGTCAATCCGGGCGGGGATATCGGCATGAATCCACTCTCCCAAGCAGGAGGGCTCCTCACGTTCATACCATAACGGCGCGGTCTCAACCGATTGGCGAATCAAGACCTGGGCAGCCCCTTCATAATGCCGGGCGGCGCGGATCAACCGCTCCGGACTTTGGAGCCAATCTTTGCGGATACGGCTCAGAAGACGAACCGCTTCTTTTCGATTATTTTGCTGCAGTAGAGCGAATCCATCCTTCCATTCGATATTTCTCATGGGGCCTGAGCGCAGCCCACCTTGGTTCTTAGAAAAGGCCGCAAGGGTGTCCGCGATCGAAGAAAACGATCGTGCCGCGATATCGGATGGCGAGTCTTGCGCAATCGAATCCATGATCTCCAGCACATCCCAATGACCCTCCATGGCGCACTGCTTAAAGATTGGCAAAAGGAAGTGGTTTTGACGATCCAAGAGAGTCGATTCAACATGGTGAAGATCCAATTGATGGGCTAGGGTTCGGATCCATCCAAACTCCGCCATCGGATCTGCTTCCTGCAAAATATCGGAAAACGATAAACGAGTCGCGGTGCGCCATTTTCGTAGGATATGGCTTGAAGGCTTCTTGTTGTACTGCAGCCAAAGAACTGTTTCCAGCCATTCTCCCTCAAATAATATGGGGAACAACCGAGCATTCCATAAGGTATGCTCACATTCCGGCAGTCCTGGCCAGAGTTCTTCCCGGCTGATTTCGCTCTGAGTCAAAAAATCTTGCCAGGGACGATTGGCAAACGTGGCCTTCGGATCATCAGCCGTATCTTTGATTTGATCAAAGACTCCGTAAAGGGTGACAATGCGGCGTTCCTGCCCATCCTTCCCGGGTTGCAAACAGAGTTCTTTGATGACCATCTCGGGTTCAACATGCAATCCATAGTAGGAGCGGAGGCTGGAGCAGAACGCTCCCGCCCCAATGGACCAATTCCCCTGGAGTTTCGAGTGTTCGATCACGGCCCCTGTATCCACTCTCCCGGGACCAAACAGCATGCTGTTGATGACTACCGCATCCCCTGCCACTTCTGCCTCTTCTACATACGAGCGGACGGTATGGTGCAAACCAAACGGGCGGCGGAATGGGGAATCTTGCACAAACAGGTCGATCGTTTCTTTGGTGGTGCCAAGGTGAGCAAAAAGCCCGTTTTCAGCAACAATGGCTTGGAAAGATAAGGGCCGCAGCGTCTGCCAAAGTTGCTCACGCGCGCGGTGTAATGCCGACAGATCCTTGGCTGACGATTCCATCGCCATATAGGTTTCTTTCTCCGTTCGTGCCGCCATGCCAAGCAAGATGTCAGAATACAACTCTATCCGTAGTGGCACCGCACCGCTATCCACACCCAGGTAGGTACAAGCATCCAGGGGAGGAAGAACATTGAGCGTCAGGATTTTTGTCGTCGTATCTCCACAAAAATAGACGATCCCCGAATCCAGCAGGACGGTTTGATTCTTGCGTATCGCATGATTAGACTGCAGCTGATCAAAAGTCGCCTTTTGCAGAAATGTCTCGACTTGATTGGATCCTTCTTGAAGCGCGTAAACACCATGCTTGGTTCCAAATTCGATCCCTGCTGGAATCGCAAGCCCTGTAACTCCAGAATGTGACCAGTCATATTCCATTTCCGGCAAGAGTAATAGCACATCTCCACTAGCTACAAACAATCCCGCCTCGGCACTCTGGCATATTTCGGTCATTTTCTCCAGCAGGATGAGGAACGGCGAGGCAAGGGTTCCTGATTCCCTCACTGCGGGAAGAGTAGAGAACGCTTTCCCGCAGACCGATGAACAGGGAATGCGGCGGCTGTCTCCGCCGGAATGAATAATCAAGAGGCGCGAGGTACGCAGTAATTCCGGATCGATAAACGACAAGCCCGCACGGGCCGATAGATACTCGGTTACGGTGAGCAGAGCGTTCAGCGTGGCTCCTCCGCTGCCAACTCGCTCAGAAGACGGATCGGGGACAGCGAGGAGCAGGGTTTGATCCGAAATGATCCCTTGCCGTTGCAGCGTTTCTAATTCATGCTGATAGGCTTGGGCCTGCAACGCGTTCGCGGCTGTTACGACAATCCCTGTCCAGAATGGTGATGGAGACATGTGTGATTCCTTGCTCTTTCCTGATTCAATCGAAAAAGAATGAACTATTCTGTAGTAATAATGCAACGTTCACCCACAACCTTCGTTATGGGCAAAGGCAGGCTAGTATACCGCAACGGGGAAACGCTGCGCAATGGGTGGATCAGCGAAGATTATTCTTGCGATTTTTTCTTATAAACCTTTACATAATCCACGACAAATTCATCGGGAAAGACCGCCATTTTCAATTCGTCCTGATCGGATGGCAGTTCCATGCTGAGGATGATGTATTCCTCAATATGTGATAGTCCTTGGGTTACTTCGTAAAATTTATACCCATCGATGTAGAACGCGTATTTTTCCGGGGTCCATTCCAAAGCGAAAAGATGAAAGCCCTCACTGACCCCTTCCAGGTAACTTTGCATCCCCCGGGTGGTCTGCTGATGGGGGCCATAGGCCCAGTGGACGTTGTGAGAAACGATATCGGTCCCCAGTTTCTTGAAAAATTCAAGAATATCGATCTCGGCGCCGTAGACCGCTGGATCTTCCCCCTCCGAGATTTTGGGCGATTGAATCCAGAATGCCGCCCAT
>JAVFAP010000406.1:0-4428 GCA_034002445.1 bacterium
GGGCGGACCTGACCGCCGATTTGATTGAACTCAAATTGATGATCAGTGGAGGCCAGTTGGTCAACGTCGGTGGGGCACTCAATACCTCCGGCACCTTGGGCTTTGAATCCTTCGCGATCGAGGGGCCGGATTTTGGCCTCGCGATCGGTGCGGTAGAGAACTACATCTATGCGGGGTGCAGTGTCTTCTTCGAAAGTTACCGGCTGTCGGGGGGAATTTTCCTGGGTCGCAGTTGCACCCTGGAACCCTTGCAAGTGATCGATCCCCGTGCCGCGGAGCGCCTCTCCATTTCCAGCATGACGGGAATTTATCTGGGCGTGGAGGGCTCATTCCCCATCCTCGATTACGGTTGTGCGCTGCGGGTTGGCGCCGAAGCCTCCCTGGCCATGTGGTATTTCACCGAAGGCCCCACTTTCGGAGGCCGGCTGGAGGCGGGCGTGTATGGCCGGGTGGCTTGTGTGGTCAGCGCCAAAGGGAAGTTGGAACTGAACGCGGGGAAAAACAACGGAAAGTACTATTTCGATGGCCGGGCTTGGGTTGCCGGTGGCATCGGCTGGTGTGAACCCAGCAAATGGAGCACACCGCAGAAAGCTTTAAAAGACAGTTGGTGTTTTGCCTGTGTCGCGATTTTCGAATTATTCTTTGATGATGGATGGAGTGCAGATTATGAAACCGATTGCGGATAAGTTTTGGTTGGCGGGGATGTTTTTACTTCTGATCGGGTGGGGCATTTGTCCAGCACCGGGGCAGGAGGAGGCACCGCAAATCTTTTTCGTTCCGATCGTAGGCACCCCATCGGCCGCGAACGGGCCCGTCCCTGTTTTGTTGCGCTGGTATGCGAGTACGGATACAGTTCCGTTCCAGCAGTTCAGTTTGTATCGGAAGTTGGGGAACCCCGATTCGTCTTCTTCATTTGAAGCATTGAGTTTGACCGGGCGGTTGCGCGATCCCGCGCTAATCCGCAGTATCTTGGAACAGCCCTTCAATCAGCGGGCCCTGACGGACCTGCTCGCCTTGCTGGATGAGATCTATGAGGAAGAGGTCACGCTGGCCAGCTATCCTGATCAGTTGATTCGGATCTTGAACGGGGAAACGGTCTGCGATACTTGCTCCTTACGCAAAAATATGCTGATCCAGGCTAACTACGCGATCGCCATCATCGAGGGTTGGGGCTACCTGGACACAGTCAGTGCCCAAACCCACACTTACGAACTGCGTGGAACAGATGGAACCCCTGGTTCAGAGCAAATCCTGGGTCGGGTTACCGTCAATGCCCAGACCCCCACATTGTTACCCGCACCCCAGCAGCCGGAATTTGTCAATGTGCCGGGCGAGCGGGGACATGAGAAGGTGTATCTCAAATGGGCCATGGGGGATCCCCTAACCGAGCAGCGTTCCGCCATGTTTGGGTATAACGTCTACCGGGGCGAGGGGGATCTGACAGGCATCCCATTTGCGGAACTTGTCGAATTGGGTGCCCTGCAGCAATTGAACCAAGTGCCTATTTTGCCTCCCGCGGAGAACGCAGTCAGTGGAGACGCCTCCAACGCCTATTTCTTCCGTGATGACAATCAAACGTTGACCGCCCAGGGGATTGAAGGAGAGCCATTCGCTGCGGGCGAAGTCTATACCTATTGGGTTGCCGCCCGGGATTTACTAGGGCAAAATGGGGAAGTCAGCCCACCCCTAGCCGTCACCGTACCGGATCAGCAAGCCCCCCTAATCCCCGAAAATGTACAAATCAAATCCAACCCCACCTCGGGTGGCGAGCGCCTGCATTTGACCTGGAACCGCAATGATGACGATACCTTGCGTTATAATATCTACCGGTTTCGGCAGTACAACCATGTTGGGCACCGCGAGCCACTGGCTCCCATCGATGGGCTAGTAGAAGGAATGATCGGGACGACAGATCAGCCTCTCAGCGACCTGCCGATGTATCAGGATCCCAGCATCCAACGGCCTCAGCATGAAAATATGGCGTTCTGGTATACTGTTTCCGCCGTGGATGGGTGGGGAAACGAATCGTTTCAATCCTCTCCGGTGCGGGGCATTCTGTTTGACGAAACGCCACCCGATCCCCCCAGCGCGGGACAGATTTGCCTTTACCAAACAGTCTGTGATCTGCAAAACGTGGCAATCTCAACCGAAACAGGCGATGGGCAACAGTTTCAAATTACCTTCCATGTCAAAACCCATTCCGTCACATTAGACAACCTGTCTATTGTTCGTGTCATCGATCAAGATATCGCGACGCATGTTCAGCTCCCTTTGCTGTATCCGCTGCATCGCGGCCCGTTCGATGATCAAGGACAAGTCACGGTTACTGATACCTTTGATTTTTCCGATCAAAAACGGTTTCCCAAGTACTATATCCAAGCCAAACAAGGGGAAATGCCGGTCTGTGAGATCACCTTGCCCTACGAAACTCATGTGGCGACGTATGTAGAGCAGATCTACAAACAAGGCCATATCATTTACAGCATCGACCTCTCCACTCGCCAAGAGCCCGTCTGCATGCCCATCGAAACCGGAAAAGAACCGCACAATCCGGTCGATGAGAACGGCAATCCGGTCCCCGTGGTAGTGCAATTGGAGCGGGAAAGCGAAGACGCCAAGGGAGTCATTCTGTACCGCAGCCCCAATTGTGAAGATTTTTACGTTGTGGGTCAGGCCTTTTTCGATGAAAGCGGCCAAGTGAGGATCGAGGATGATTACGCTCCCCAGCAAGGCGGGCGGGTTTGTTACGCGGTACGGGTGGTGGACGAAAACGACAATCAGAGTATATTGTGGTATCTCCCTACCGAAGTGGCAATCGCCCCTTCCGGTCAAACCATTCGCCCGGCCATGCAGTCCGCGATCCCAGCGGGAGACGCAGCCTCTCCGGCCATCTTGGTCAAATGGTTTGCGCCGACGAATGGGCTGACCCATTTCCGGCTGTATTTCTGCCCGGATAACCAATTTGATGAGACCGCTCCCAATGTGTCGCTGACAGCCAGCCAATGGACGCTGGATGCGGAAACCAGTACGTTCCAAACCATCTTGTCCTCCATCCAGGATGGAGAGTACATCCCCCCGGTACTGGACCAAAACTACTATATTTTCTGCAAGGCTTACATGCAGAGCGGCGAAGAGCGGATCAGTCAAAACTCGGTTCTGTTCAACTGGTCGACAACGCCTCCACCTGGCGACTATCCAGCGTGGCCCTCCCGACCCCTGCCACCGGAATCAGAAGGCTTGGTTATCACTTTGTTTGAACAAGATCCCACTTACCCCAATCTGAATCAGCAAGGGGTGGGGATTTTGGTTGGGATCAAAAACAGCCTCTTTGTGGATTACGCTTACGCTTTTGATTTCCCCTTCCAAGTATTTCGCCGTAGGATGGATAAACCAGGCTATACCTACTTGCAAGTCAGTCCTCTTCTTGAGAACGTTCGCCGGGGAGAGAAGGGGGAAGTGATCGATCCATTCTTTTTGGAAAGCATCCAGCTGCCTGCCACCCATGTGGACCCAGCGCAAAAAAGAATCCTTTACTTTCTTGACCGTTCAAATCTGATCAGCCACGCGAAATATGAATACAAAGTGGTAATCTTCGATTCGTATGGAGAAATCAAAGAAGTGCGTGGCCCTTCTCAGCCTATCGAGGTAACCAACTGATGAACCATTTCTCACCCTTCTCCCAACTTCGTTATTTGTTATTGATCCTGCTCTTCTGGCTGGGATGTGGGATGGTTCTGCCCGACACCCTCAGCGGGGCCCCGAATGATCCATTGTTGGAAGCCGCGGATGTCAACGGCGACCGATACAGCGATCTCATCTTTTCCACAGGCTCGGGTGCTATTGCAATCCACATCAATCAGCAAAATGGCTCCTTCGCCCTCCCGCAAACGCTCATCCCCCAAAGCGCGCCTGTCGGAGCAATCCTACCAACTACAATCACCAATAAAACCAAAGATGATTTGTTGTTCTTTTACCCAAGCAACGCCGCTTTTGAATTCAAGAAGAACGCGGATCTAGTCACTGGAGCCTTGGAGAGCGCGATCCAAGGCCTCGGCGCGGGGGCGGAAGCGATGGCGGTCGGTTATGCCTCAGTGCCTGTAGTCGCCATGGGGTTTTCCGGCTCTCAAACCATCGCCCTTTTGGAACGTTCGTCTCTTGGTTGGGATGCCCCCACGGTACTGGCGGCCAAGGCACCGGTGTGGGATGTGCGGTTTCTCGATCTCGAACAGGATGGCTCAGATGAGTTACTAGCTTTGTGTGGCATGGAAAAACAAAGCTTGCTGATTTACAAAAAAACCACCCGACTCGCGCGGCTGGAATGGAAGCTCGATCGGCAAATTGATCTTAAACTCACAGGATATCGTCATTTCCACGCAGGTCAGTGGAATAAGGAAAGCGGCCTGGATCTCTTCCTGTGGAATGAAGGAG
>JAVFAP010000407.1:0-4401 GCA_034002445.1 bacterium
GGAGGGTAAATTCAAGCGCCAGGCCAGCCATTGGGCACTAATCCCCAAAACCAAGATCCCTGCCAATCCCATAACGATATGTTCGTTCATACCAACACTCCCTGCGTTTTGATGCATGGCTTGGAATGGAGCAGAAGAAGAAGTTCTGCCGTGGTTCTTAACTCCAGCGAGGAGTAAACCTTGTTCATGATAGCCATCGCCCCCAGGAATGCCAATGAAAAATGATCTTTATTGGGCTAGATTGGCGGGGCATCCATGGGAGAGTGAATCGGCCTGCATTTTGACCGATCCCAACCTTGCATCCCCACCAAGGGCTTCTATGATTCTACATCATAAGGGATCGTCCCGCGAATGTTGCGGATCCCTGCGGTCTCGTGTATCCCGGACTTAGGATTTTCCAGGAGTGTGTTTATGTGCCAGCCAAGCCGATGGATTTTGATTGCGATTTTGCTTTTGTTTCCAGCCTGTTTTTCCCAACTGGGATGGGCACAAACTAGCCCGGCGGATGCGACCGCGGAAGTAACGGTCCAGCCCACGCCTACCGACCAAGCCTTTGATGTCCAACGATATATCGATGAATCCAATCAGCGCAAAGCCCAAGTGCTTTCAGAGTTGGAGACCGCGCGAAGCAACTTGGAAGTGCCATCGGCCACGGATGAGATCTCCCTCCAGCTAAAAGCTCACATCGATCTGCTGTCCCAGATTGATGGCGTTCTCATCCAAGAGCAATCCGTCCTGCAAAAAATCGCGAGCCAGATGGACGAGAATCAAAAGCGGGAAGCCGATATCCGGAAAATAAAAGAACAGACCCCTCCAGAAGAAGCCTCGTACCTGGAACTTGACCAAATCCAAGATGACATCGCCGCGTTGGCCAAGCGGCAGGAGAACCAGCAAGACCGGTTGCAAGTCGCGCAGACGGCCTTGGAACAAGCCCAAAAAGCCTGGGAAGAAAGAGAAACCGCCCGCCGCGCGGCACTGGCCGCGGCGGAAGCAAATCAAGATCCAAACCGGTCTCAATTATTGCTGTATCATTTACGAACCGCGCGGACTGAAAGCCGCTACGCTACCGAGGCCCTGCGCCTGCGTGGATTGGAACTACGCTTTGAACGTCTGGCGCAGACGGCAAATAAACTACAAACCGACTTTTTTAACGCCAAGAAAGCCCTCTTGGAGCCGGTCGCGGTCTTCACCGAGGCCCATCTGCAAGAGCAGTTGCAGTTGTTGGCCAAGGAGAAAGATGAGATCGAGCAGCTCCTGAGAAAAACCGCGGGGGTCAAGGATTTGGCCGAAAAACGCTTAAATGTTGTCCGCACCAATCTGGCCCAAAAAACCGATCCCGACCGCGCCTTGATTGAAGAAGGAAAAGCGCGGGAACGGGAACTCGAAGCGGCCCAACTGCAGATCGAAATCTGCTCCCTGCGGATGGAACGTATGTCTCAGCGGGTTCTAGCTTGGCAGAGGCGTTACGAAGTGGTGAATAACCTCTCCACCCTGGAGACCGAACAAGTCTGGCTCCAGGAAGCCCAGGATTATCTCAAGAAATTGGCGACGGATGGGGTGACCGTGCGCACCCGCTTGATCGACCGCCATAACGAACTGACTGCGCTGCAAAACGCCATCGATGGCATCCAGGATCAAGCCAACCCTGCCCTGCGCTGGCTGAAAGAACAGCAGAAACATGTCCAAAGCATGTTCTCGCTCTGGCAGGATAACGCATCCAAAATTGAACTATCCCGCCAACTGCATGAAAAATTGATCAAGGAAATCGAAGGCGATACCTCCCAGTTTTCTCTGCGCAAATGGGGCGAGTACATCAAGAGCGGGCTTCTGTCCCTTTGGAATAAGGAAATTTATGTCTACCGCGATAAAGAGATCGAGAAAAGTTACTACATCAAAACCATCTTTTTTATGATCTTTTTCTTTGCCGCTGGATTTATTATCGCCAAAAAAACCAGCCGGTCCTTGGGCCGCTTTCTGATGACCCGGGTGAAAATCCACGAAGGCGCCGCCAACACGGTCGAATCGCTGATCTACTACTTATTATTGATCATCATTTTCTTCTATGCATTGCGATTTTTGAATATTCCGCTCACGGTTTTTACCATGTTTGGGGGAGCCTTGGCGATCGGGGTGGGGTTTGGTTCGCAGAATATTTTCAACAATTTTATCAGCGGGCTGATTTTGCTGGCGGAGCGGCCGGTGCGGGTGGGTGACTTGATCGAGGTGGATGGCGTCTTGGGCAGGGTAGCCCGCTTAGGTGGCCGCTGTACTCAAATTCGCACCTTCAATAACCTGGATGTCATCGTCCCCAACAGCGCCTTCTTGGAAAAACGCTTCACCAATTGGACCCTGCAAGACCGAATTTTGCGAACAGAAATCAAAGTGGGAGTCGCCTACAATTCTCCGACCCGGGAAGTCGAGAAAATTCTGGCAGATATCATCGAAAAGCATGAGGGAATTCTGAAAGATCCCCAACCCAGTGTGTTCTTTGTCAATCTGGGGGAAAGCACCCTGGATTTTGAAATGCGCTATTTTGTCAACATCGGCAAAACTGATAAGATGCGCCTGGATAGCGAAATCCGCCATAAAGTAATGGAACGGTTGACCGATGCCGGAATCAATGTCGCGTTCCCACAGCGGGATATCCATCTGACAACCCTCGATCCCCTGGCGGTTCATCTGATCTCCCAATCCTCCTCAAAGCCCGAATAAAGAGCTTTATTCCGAGGCGGGGACCAGGTATCCTGTTTGCCTGAACAATACCGAGGCGTTTTCTTTGCATCGCCGATCTCATGGAGGCTGATTTATGCCGCATTTAGCGATCTGTGGCGGACACCCTGTCCGGACCGAACCGTATCCCAACTGGCCGCAAGTGTTCGAAGAAGACAAAGAGGCCCTGCTCCGGGTCTTGGAGAGCCGCTACTGGGGATTGCAATCCAAGACCATCCATGAGTTTGAGACCCGCTTCGCTGCCTATTGCGGTGCCAAGCACGCGGTCTCTTGCACCAATGGGACAGACGCCATCATGATCGCCCTCAAGGCGATGGGTATCGGCCCCGGCGATGAGGTGATCATCCCCGCCTATACCTTCATCGCGACCGCCGCGGCGGTGCTGCTGGCCAACGCCATCCCGGTAATGGCGGATATCGATCCCCTGACCTACAATATTTGCCCAGACTCAGTCTGCCGCCTGATCACCCCTCGCACCAAGGCCCTCATCCCGGTGCATATCGCGGGAAATCCCGCCGATATGACCTCAATGCTGGCAATCGCGAAGGAACATGGTTTGCGGGTTCTGGAAGACGCGGCCCAGGCCCATGGCGCGATCTGGAACGGGAAGATGGCCGGTACCATCGGCTGCGCGGGGACCTATTCGTTTCAATCTTCCAAGAATCTCAGTTGCGGTGAAGGGGGGGCGATCGTAACCAACCACGACGACTTGGCGGTGCGGTTGCGCACCTTCGTCAATTGCGGGAGAAAGCCAGAGGTAACCCACGCCAGTTATGTGGAGTTTCATGAAGCAACGGGGAACCACCGCTTGGGCGCCTTCCAGGCCAGCCTTCTGCTCAGCGGTCTCTCGCGGCTGGAAGAGCAAACCGAGCATCGGATCGCCAACGCGGAATACCTCCGCCGCCTGCTGGTCCCCATCGAGGGGGTGGAGATGCTGGGGCATTACCCCGAAACCGAGCGCCAGGTCTTTCACCTCTGCATCATGAAGTACAATGCCCGCGCCTTCCAAGGTCTGCCCCGCGACCGGTTTATCGAGGCAATGCAAAAGGAGGGAATTCCCTGCTCGTCCGGCTACCAGCCCATGTACACCTACGCTATCTTCCAGGATTTTGAAAATCGAGTCCCCACCTTTCCCGCTCTGTACAAGGACCGGGTGAATTTCAAAACGGTGCACTGCCCGGAATGCGAGCGAATTTGCGCGGAAGAAGCGGTCTGGTTCTTCCAACGTATGCTGCTAGGCACCCGCAAGGATATGGAAGACATTGCCACCGCCATCCAGAAAATCCAAACCAATGCAGAAGAGGCAGTGGGGAGTTGAGAGCGGATAGTGGGCAGTTGGTATGAGATGGGATTGATGAATGAGATCGGGGTTGGCAAGATAAATGGCGGGCTCACCCTTTGGCAATCTCGCACCAAGCCCCACTACAATTCAGGGCGGAATCCAAACCGGATTCCGCCCTGAGGGGTTTTCTGCTTCGTATGATTTACAACCAAATTCCGTTCATGATGAAAGATGAAACGGATTCGATGGTCGGGCTGGAGTGGATTACGCGGCGCCCATCATCTTGGCGACATCTTCCTTGGCGTCACTGCCGATCGGCATGATGTTGAATTTCTCAACCAGCACGTTCAGCACCTCGGGAGTGACGAAGGCGGGCAGGTTGGGTCCAA
>JAVFAP010000408.1:0-4395 GCA_034002445.1 bacterium
AGGGTGTCACCTGCCCATTCATCAAAATGTACAGAATGTCATCCGTCTTCACACAGAGCCTGTCAAACCGGGTCGCGAGCCGCACCGCCAGCGGCTGCTGGTTTAAACTGCGTACTGCCAGCCCATGCCTCTTCCCCAAACGCTACAAGTCCGTAATCATCGCCTGTTCCCGATCCCACGCGGGCCGTTCGAGAGGAATGCCGGGATAGGGTTGCAAACGAACCAGATTGACCGCCTGGATGCCCTGCTCTCCCGCAAACACGATCAGTTGACGCACATCTTCATAATTTTCTTCCACCAACAACGATTGCAAGACCAACGGTGTGGTTTGCCGTAGGGCCGCATTTAAAGCGTACTGTTCCAAGTTGCGGATGATCTTGGGTGACGAGGGGTGCAAGACCCGCTGCATGGCGGGGGCGACCGTCCGCCCCGGCCAGAGGTCGATCGAGACCGTGATCTGCGCGACCGGGTGCTCGGCCAGTTGGGATTGAATTTCCGGGTTCAGCAAGACTCCATTTGTCGTAAACCGTACTTGAGTAGTCGGCCAATTCTCGCGTGCACGCCGCAGCAGAGTGAAGAAATCGGGGTGAAGGAGAGGTTCTCCCCAACCGGTCAGAATCAGCCGTTTGGGAGGCGGATTCTTCCGTACCAGCGCCTCGAATTGGGATAAGGGAAAATGCTGGGTGGGGATGGTTCCAAAGGTATGCGGGCACATGGCGCAGGTGAGATTGCAGACATTGGTAATCTCAATCTGAATCTCTTCCGGATACGCGGCGCGGTGGCGGGTGGCCAGACGGCCAAACTTGTGAATATTATCCCCCAGCGTGCGCATCTCAACTGACCTTACGCTGGGTTTGGTCCCGGAAAAAAAGATTGGCGATCACGCCCAAATCGGTTTTGACCGCGGAGAGCGACCGGTACGATTTAAGCCGGTACCACAGTTGCGAGGGGCGCAGATAAAAGCGCCGATAGGCATAACGGCACAACGCTTCCAGCCGCTCATGCGAGAGGTGGGGGTACGAGATCATGCTTTTTCCGAATGGATTGATCGCGTCCGAGGTGTTGATCAGCGTCCCATCCGCCTTGGCACGGTCGTAAAACGGCGTCCCCTTGAAAGGTGTCGCCACCGCGAACATGACATGGTGCAAGTTGAGGCGTTCTAATTCTTTAATCGTGTAGTGGATATCCTCCTCGGTCTCTTCCACCGAGGTGCCAAACATGATGTTGATTTTGGGTTCGATCTGATATTTCTGCAGGAGGGGCACCGCGCGATAAAACGTGTCGATATCCAGCCGCTTGTCGATCAGGTCCAAAAGTTTCTGCGAAAGCGTTTCCACTCCAATATCCACACTGATGCACCCTGCGCGGGCGAGCGCGGCGACCACCTCTTCATCATCCAGAAAATCACTGCGGGACAGGCAGCCCCAGTCCAGCCCCAAATCCTTCACCCCCTCGCAAATGGCCAAGGTCCGTTTTTTTTGCGCCAAAAACTGGTCATCCATCACCATCAGTGAAGGGTACCCAGCCTCCTTCACCGCCTGAAACTCAGCGATAACCCGCTCCGCGCTGGCATAGACTGCCCGGGGCTTAGCCCCATGCTGAATACCGCGAAACTCCAGTTCGCGCGCGAAACTCACCGAATTGGGCACACAATATGAACAGGGGAAGGGGCAGCCCCGCGAGACCAGAATCGTCGCGACTGGCTGCCGGGGAAACTTGGCGTTCATAAAAAAGCGCGACAGGCGCTTGACCGTGGGATGTGCATGGAAATCGTAAGGCAATTCTTCCATTGAGAGAAACTCATGGTTGTGGGGATAGGTCTGGATTGCGTCCCCTTCATAAAGCACCATGCCTCGCTTTTCACCCCGTTGCAAATAGGCGAGGATATTCTTCTCGGGCTCGCCAATAAAAACGACAACCTTCCCATGATGGGCCAACGGGCCCAGCGCCTCCAGATACTCCCGCGGCACCCGCGAGGGTTCCGGTCCATGGATTAAAATAGGCGCGTCAACGGCTTGCAGCACGCGGGGGATGATTGCCAAATCCAACGGCTTGGCAAGAATGACCGAATGGAGGATCAGCGCCCGGGGCTGCAACGCCTGAATTCGGGCAAGAAAGGCCTCCTCCGAGAGATCATCCAATACCCCATTGATGATATCGGTGGCAAACCCGTTCTTTTCCAAGTAGGACAACATGTAGAGGTTTGCCAAGTCGGGCAGAGGGTAAAGCATATAACTGCATCCCGCGAAGCGTTCGGGGATATGCTTACGGTTTTTGACGGGAGGTTCGATAAAGACGACACGGTTGGATACGTTCATGGAAGAAGCCCCTCTCCTTGGGGTGCCTTGGGAGTCACCGCTGCGCGCGGGCTGGTAAACACGGTGCGGGCCAGGGCCCCCGCCGATTGCACCAAGCCGCGAATATAGCGGGGAGAAGGATTGCGCGCCACCCGGGCGGCGTAATCCAGAATGGTTTTGGGCCGGAAATAAAAGGCCCGTAAAATCTTGCGTTGCCAGAATTGCAGGTCTTCCGCCGTCAGGCCATGGGGAACGAAGACCGGCGTCAGCAGATTCATCTTGGTCCAGTCATTCTCAAAGGTCCCGAATTCATGGGCAGTGCGGCTGAGGGGTGAACCGGGGAACGGTGTCATGCAGGTGACACTGATATCCGAAAACGGCACGGTTTGGGTCAGGGCGTAGGTGGCTTGCAGCGTTTCCTGAGTTTCGCGGGGATGGCCGACAATAAAAAATCCCTTGGCCGCGATCCCCGCTCGGCGGGTGTTCTCGATCCCCTCATGAATTTGGGATAATTTTAGTTTTTTATCCTCGTGATCCAAAATGGCCTGCGATCCACTCTCGATCCCATAACTGATATGCCAGCATCCGGCGGATTTCATGGTTTGTAAGAGATCCGGCTTGGCCAGGTTCACCCGGCTGTTGCAGGCCCAGGTCATCTTGAGATTCTTGGACAAAAGCAGTTCACAAAACCGCTCCACATTTTTGCGATAGACCATGAAGGTATCGTCTTCAAAGGTCACATCACGAATCCCAAAGCGATCGTTGAGATAGACGAAGAGGTCCACCATGTATTCGGCGGAATGAGCTCGGATCTTCTGCCCAAACACGCTGGTATCGCAAAACGAGCAGGTAAAGGGGCAGCCCCGGGAACTGACAAACGAGGCCGAGGGCATCTGCGCCACCTTGAAATAACCGGGGTTGTAACGGTGCGGATACCCCTCCAGCAAATCCCACGCGGGAAAGGGTAACGAATCCAAGTCCTGGAAAGGCGGCCGGGGCGGGGTTTTGTGGATCGCTCCCTCGCTGTCCCGGCACACAATGCCGGGAATCCGGGCAAAATCCCGCGAGCCTTCCTGCATGGTCTGCAAAATATCCAGAATCGTCTGGTCGCCTTCATGTATCGCGGCAAAATCAAACGCGGGGCAACGGCGCAGGGTTTCTTCGGGGATGGCGGTGGCGTGCGGGCCGCCGATTCCAATTACAAGATGGGGCCAGCGCGCTTTGATCTGTTCCGCCAGGCGTTCGGCGGGCAGGGTGGTCAGCGTGGTGGTGGTAAAACCAACAAACTGGGGCTGGATCGCTTCCAGCCGGGTGAGGACCGTTGCCGCGTCCAGGCCTTCCGCCGAAGCATCGACGACAAACGACGGATAACCCGCCTGGCGGGCGATCGCCGCCAGGATGGTGGAAGCCAGGCAGGGCGTGCAATTCCCGGAAGCGGCCAGCGCGCCATACCGCTCTTCCAGGGTTACAGGAGGGGTCATCAAAACAACAGTGGGTTTGGGTGCCACAGCCACGTTTTCCTTTCTCAAGCCAACCAGCTTGATCCCAAATTATAGAGGGAATCGGGCAAAGATCAAATCATCCACGCCCAGCCTTCCATTCTGCCAGGATGGAATTCCATCCCAAATCGGGAAAGCCCCCCCGATGGAATCGCATCCGCCGACTCTTCTCCATTCTTTCCGTTGACAGGCAAGGGGAGGAATAGACATAATACCATACCCAAAGTTTCACTTTCTACAAACGGAGAAAAGTCATGATACCTCTCAGACACGGCAAAGTGTCATTGGGTCTGCTCTTGGTGCTTGCGTTAAGCCTTCCCTGCCAAGCCCAAGACGACCTTTTGGCCGGGATCGATATCCCCTATCAGCGATTTGTCCTGGACAACGGTTTAACTCTCTTGGTGCATGAAGACCACAAAGCCCCAGTGGTGGCGGTCAATGTGTGGTACCACGTCGGTTCCAAGGATGAAAAACCAGGCAAGACGGGATTCGCCCACCTTTTCGAACACCTGATGTTCAACGGCAGTGAAAATTTTGACGATGATTATTTTAAGAAATTGGAGCCGATCGGGGCGACGGATTTAAACGGAACGACAAGC
>JAVFAP010000409.1:0-4381 GCA_034002445.1 bacterium
GGTACTGCCCGGTTTCCAAACCAACCGGGAAAGTGAGGGTCTGCCCGCCGATGGTCAAGGATGGATTATGGATCGTGACTGACCGGTGCGGCACCGCCTTGATCGGAGCGAGCGTGCATGTCACGAATTCGCCCTTGGGGACGTTGGTGCACCAGATGGTCAGGCTCTCGATCTGGGAAAAGTGCACCGTTTCGCGGAAAATCGAATAGGGATGCCCATAGGGCCAGCGGTAATCCAGGTAGCGGTCCGATTCCAGTTCAACCAGTTCGAAGTATTTCCATCCTTCAAAATCCAGGACCACGTAGCGTTCGGCCAGGCCACTGATGAGGTGCTCGGGGCTCTTCATCTGGAAATTCAGTACCGCACCCTTGCCATCCCCATGGATCCATACACCCAAGGCCTGGTTCTGGCTAAGATCGAGAGGCTTTTCAAAATGAAGGCTGGCGCGCCCCCAGGCCGCCTTGGCGTCGCTCTGCTCCTGATTGGTGATCGTCAACTGGCCGTTTCGATCCCCCCATTGGCTTGGTGCGGTACTGGGCTCGATGGTAAAAGCCACTCCCGGCGCGGCGGCCGTCTCCTGGAAGGGGGATGAAAAATCACAGAGGGGAATGCTTTGGGTCGCTTCGTAGGGCACGGCGGCGGTCAGGGCTTCGAGGCGGCAACGAAGGGGCTGCGCGGCGTAGGGATTGGTGGCCTCCCAGCGGTTGCCGCCTTCTCCTAATTTTGTCACATTCTGTTTTTGAATATGCGCGGGATAGAGGCGCCATTGGTTTGAGGGATCGGTCTTCAAGGTAAACTCCGCCCCGGGAACCCGCAGTTGTGCCTTGATTTCTTCGTTGAAATACTTGGCGTGCCGCAGGGTTTCGTAGTTTTTTATTATCTTCGCCAGGCGCTGATAGATGGATCGGTTCCTATTTTTGGGATTGATCCCCATGATGGAAAGCCCGGAGCCATTGCCGATACTTTTGCCGCAGAGGTACTCGATATCATCGGCGAAAGTCGGTTCGGTTTGGATGCCATTCCAGGTTTTGATAGCCCACCAGCCCAGCTGGCTGGGGAGAAACATCTTGGCGACCGCCTGGTTGGCCTCGCAATGCAGGTCGATAAACCGCTTGTGGCCGCGGTTGGGGTGATCCCAGGCACCCATGCGGGCGCGCACCACCCATAAATGATGGTGGAACGTGCTCATCTCCATCAGGGGTGATTTGTGCAGGCGCGACACGAGTTCATAGGCAAATGTAGACCCATAGTGCCAGCCTGCCTCCCCTCCTCCTAGGATATCCTCGCCATCCAGGGCATCGAGATAGATCATATCAAAGCCGCACTCGTTGAACATGTCCGCCGTGCGAGCGGCCACTTCCGCCAGCAGGCTAGTCTCGGGGTCGGGCACGAAGAGGCCGAAGCATTCCTTGAGATGATGAACCGGGTTTGCGCCCGCATGGGTGGCGACAGTGGTCCCATGGGCGCCACGCTGACAATCGAGAAAGGCGTAGGGCGGATCTTTCTTTACGGCTTTATACGTAATCAGTTCGTCACCAATCTGGAGGGTCGCGCTGTTGCGCACAAAAAAGCCCGTGACCGCGGACATGGCCGTGGTATCTTCAACGACAGGGATCGTTGTGGCGTCCGCTGGCAAATCCGACGCCAGGGTGAAGAGGGCATCCTTGGCCAGACGGGGATCGGGAACAGGGGTGACCCAGGGACATTGCTTATCGATGAAGAAAGCGTAGGTATGCAATCCCGCCGCGATCCCCGCTTCGTGCAGGCGGTCAATGATTTTCTTAAAACTGGCTTTGCCTTCGGGAAAAACCTCTGGATCGGGGAAGCAGTCGCCGAAACGAAAGGAGGAGCCACCGTGGAAATCGATCTGAGTAATGCCCAGGGTCTGCGCCAGTTCGATCCATTCTTCCACCGATTCCGGCGTCATCCCATCAAAGTTGAAGAGATAAGAGCCACGGTTCATATCCGCATCCCACGCCCAGGGCCCGCCGATGGTGGACCGGGGCAAGGCGGGCGCCTGGCTGACAACCGCCTGCAGGGTGTCGCGGAGCAGGCTTTGCGGGCAGAGCACCCAGGCGACTTCCGCCCCCACCAGCCCAAAGCGGGTATAGGCCATGGCGCGCAGGAGGGTATTGGCTTGGGGGATTTCGCGTACCCGGGTTTGCAAATTCAGCGCCAAGGCGCAGCCCACCAGGGGGTCTGGGCCTGCTCCTGGAATCAAGGACAAAGTGCAAAAGATCAATTCCTCGGGTTGCTGGCCTTGGGTTTCCACTACTTTGATCAGGATAAAGGATTCGGTTCCCTTCACCTGGAGTTTCATTTGAAAATCGGTCTCTTCAAATTGAACCCGCAGAAAGTCCCCCTCCTGGGTCATTTTACTGGCGGGATACGATTGCTGTCCAATCCGCACCATCGCGAATGTAGGATCCGCGGTGGGATTCAGAAACTCCGTGCCGGTTCTTCGATCCAGGCAGTGAAGGATCTTTCCATTCGGGCTGATGTGCAACTGAACGAACGAAGTTTCTATCGTCATGGCGCCAAGCTCAGCCTGAGCCGCATTTGCGCTAACCCAGCAAGTTAGTAAAAGAAGGCAGAATTGGAATCGGAACGACAACATAATTTCCTCCTGATCAGTGTTTGCCTTCCATCATCCAAGTCAGATCAGATTTCGTCAAGATATCCTGATTCTGCGGGACGCGGATGAAGTACGGGTTGCGGGACAAGTTGAGTCTGACGGTGGAGGGGGGGAAGATTGGTGGAGGAGGAATTTGAAGGGATGGGCTAACACAATGCCCCATCCCCTCTGGCTTTATCCTTGGAATGCAGTGGCGTTATCAATTTCAATATTACAAGGGCGCATGGTTTCACCAGGTTCAGAACAATTATACGGGAACATATCTTCCAAAAAGGTATAGCTCGCGAGCCCCTCCGCATATTCAAAGGGATGGGCTAAAATTCCCCATAGTACAGTACCCTCACATGGGCTATAGTTCTGTCCTTGCTTGGCTCTGCTGACCAGGCGGCATACATGGACATTGGTCATGCCCGGAATAAAAAAACTGGGAGCGGCCAGGCAGGTCTGGGGATTGCCATTTTTACAATTGCCTTCGGAGACAACCACAATGCCCTCCTCATATAAAATACAATCAAATACATCACACCCCTTTTCGGTCCATAATTCACGGATAAGATAGGGATTGCTATTGTGCGTGACAGGTTGGGCATACGCGAAAAAAGCAACGATCATCGGAACACCGGCGAGCCCCAAAAACCAACTCCATTTTTTCAGTATAAACTGCCTTTGATTAATCATCTCGATTCTCCTTTTGGGAAATCTGATTCGCCACCGTACTCATCGGCCGCTCTTAGGAAATAATTGAGGATCATATACCTTCCCATAGTTCGTTGCGCTATAAACAGGGATTCCCGGTTCATCCGGAATACGCAGAAATGTTTCTTTCTGGGGGGATGGATCGATGGATTCGATGCGAAATTCCACTTCCAGTTGATCGGGGTGTTGCAAATGAATGTAGGTAGGAATTTTATGGATGGGATGATATTCCACTCGGATTCCCTGGGTTTCCCACCACGCTCTCTTTTTATCAATCAAAACACTATCTTTCAGGGGAGGGATGGGACGTGCCACGATGTAGGTTTCATTGTCCTTCAATCTGTTTTCTATCCTATCCAGGTTCGCGAAAACTTGCTGGGATAAAAAATGGAGACTATACCACTCATTCAACGGAGAGGGGAAAACTAATTTCTGTGGAAGGATATTGATATAGTTGACCTGCCAGCGAGGATTATCAAATGAAGGATAATCAAAATTGATGTACTCACATGTCCCGCTTCGAATTTGCTGCAATGCTAAAAAACGGTGGACGGGTGGCTGGCGGAATGGTTCTTCTGGAATACTGAGTCCAGAAGGGACAGGAATGGAGGCTTCGAGATAGAAACGGTTCGTTGTTCCATCCTCTACATCCAGGATAAAATGCAGTGGATATTGGAGATGAAATCCTTCGTTGGATACAATGGCAGCATTCACAGCGCGATGCATCGAGGTTTCATCCTTCACATCGATTGCGGCGGCCCGAGCTTCAAAATAGTGGTTGAAGGGTTTCACCCATTGCGAATACGAGGCAGAAATATCCAATATTTCTGCATGCCCATAAGATGAAATAAATAGAAAAAATAAAGAAATTGCTACTGTTTTCACGCGCATAAATGCCTCCTGCAACCTGATCGGTAATCTTGTTCATATTTTTACCAATACGTAATTTCTGCCTTCATAAGCCAAATGCAAGGAAGGATATTTAATCACCTGCTTCTTCATGGCAAGAGGGAGAAATAAATAATCTGTATCAATTAGTCGTAATTTATG